>JBGCES010000712.1:0-16010 GCA_045106545.1 Saprospiraceae bacterium | reverse complement strand
GGGAAGGTGTTGTCAACAACGCGACCATTGGTTAAGCTTTTTAATTTCGTACGCACGAAAGCGGGACCTTTACCTGGTTTAACGTGTAAGAATTCAATAACAGAATAAATATCATTATTGTATTCCATACAAAATCCGTTGCGGATATCGGAAGTACTTGCCATTGCTTGTTTTTAATTTTAATGCTAAGAATTGTATAAACGCAACATCAAAACATAGACAACGGTTTGTCCAATATTCAATTAATTGCGCTTTGCCTTCGTAAAAAAGCGGTGCAAAGATAGAAAAAATGTAATTATGAAAGAGATAGGTGATGCATAGTAGTAATGAAAAAACAACTTCTCTTTTTTTAATTGTTCACTTTTTACTGAAAAGCATCACCTATCTAAGGTTTTATTTATTCTGCTAATGCTTTGAAATAACTGGTAAATGAATCTACAGTCATACTCCCTTTATCGCCCTCACCTTGACGACGTACGGAAACTTCACCTGATGCCGCTTCTTTCTCACCAACAATCAGCATAAACGGAACACGTTTTAATTCTGTATCACGAATTTTACGCCCAATAGATTCTGTCCGATCGTCGATGAAACCGCGAATGTCTTGCGCTGCTAATTCATTTTTAATTTGCTTCGCAAAATCAAGATATTTATCACTAATTGGCAAAATTGCGTATTGGTCAGGCGTTAACCACAATGGGAATTTACCTGCACAGTGCTCGATCAGAACGCCGATAAAACGTTCCATCGAACCAAAAGGAGCGCGGTGAATCATCACGGGGCGGTGTGCAGCATTATCTGAACCAATGTATTCTAATTCAAAGCGTTCGGGTAAATTATAATCTACTTGAATCGTACCTAACTGCCAACGACGACCAAGTGCATCCTTAATCATAAAGTCCAATTTGGGACCGTAAAATGCCGCTTCACCTAATTCCGTAACGGTTTCTAATCCAACTTCTTTCGTTGCTTCGATAATCGCACTTTCTGCTTTTTCCCAGTTTTCGTCCGAACCGATATACTTTTCAGGATTCTCTGGATCGCGTAGGGAAATTTGCGCGGTATAATTATCAAATCCGAGTTTTTTTAATACGTGAGTCGTTAAATCCAACACGTCCAAAAACTCCGCTTTTAATTGGTCTGGTGTACAAAAAATGTGCGCATCATCTTGCGTAAACCCACGTACCCGCGTCAACCCATGCAATTCACCGCTTTGCTCATAGCGATAAACGGTTCCAAATTCGGCGATCCGAATCGGCAGTTCGCGGTAAGAGTGTGGTTTATTGCCATAAACTTCGCAGTGATGCGGGCAGTTCATCGGTTTTAATAAAAACTCTTCGCCCTCGCGGGGCGTCGTGATCGGTTGAAAGCTGTCTTCACCGTACTTTGCGTAGTGCCCTGAAGTGACGTACAATTCTTTTTTACCGATGTGCGGCGAGATGACGGGTTGGTAGCCACGTTTGATTTGTTCTTCCTTTAGAAAATTTTCTAAACGCGCACGCAATGCTGCTCCTTTGGGTAACCAAATGGGTAAGCCCGCACCTACTTTTTCCGAAAACATAAAGAGTTCTAGCTCTTTTCCTAGTTTACGATGGTCGCGTTTTTTCGCTTCTTCTAGCAATTCGAGGTATTCTTTTAGCTCTTTTTGCTTCTGAAAAGTGATTCCGTAAATCCGCGTCATTTGCTGACGTTTTTCATCTCCACGCCAGTATGCACCCGCGAGACTCATCAACTTAACAGCTTTGATTTTTTCGGTATTCGGAATATGTGGTCCGCGACATAAATCAGTAAAATTACCTTGTGAGTAAAAAGTAATTTCACCATCTGTCAAACCTTCCAGCAACTCCAGTTTATACTCATCTCCTTTTTCTGTGAAATAGGCAACTGCATCTGCTTTGCTAATTTCTTTACGTTCGAAAGCATTTTTCTGACGCGCCAATTCAATCATCTTCTTTTCGATTTTCGCCAGGTCGCCCGCCGTCAATTGCTTATCACCTGTGTCGATATCGTAGTAAAAACCATTTTCAATAGAAGGTCCAATGCCAAATTTTGTACCTGGATATAATGCTTCTATCGCTTCTGCTAACAAGTGCGCCGACGAGTGCCAAAACGTTCCTTTTCCCTCTTTATCATCCCAAGACAACAAAGCCAATTCTGCATCTTCATTAATTGGACGCGTCAAATCTTGTACTTCGCCATTAATCTTAGCTGCCAATACGCGTTTCGCTAAACCATGGTGAATGGATTTGGCGATGTCCAATGCGTTTATTCCTTTCTCGTAAGCTCTTACATTCCCATCGGGAAAAGTGATATTTATCATCGTTATTAATGTATGAGGAGTAACCTATGATACTATATAAGCACATCTTATGGTGCTACCTTTGTCTAGCATTAGTTAAAAAATGACTTACCCTTTTAAAAAATCGGTAAGTTATTTTTTAACAGTTACTTAATTGTAAAAATGAATTGGGTTTTTCTACGTTGATTCACTAAAATAAGTTCATCTGCGAGATAAATTTTTCAATTGGGCTGCAAAAATGAGATTTTTATTTTCTGAATACAAAAAAGCAGCAATGTTTTTAGCAGTTATCCCAAGAGAAGCAAAAGTACGGATCCTGAATTGATTCATTTCTATGTACCACCAGAATGTTTTTAGACTAAACTATGACAAAAAAAAATACCGTATGTAAGTTATCCATACGTACTAGGCGTTATTGAGTCATAACTATATCAAAATGAGTCTGAATCTAAGCCGAATATTTTGTTTAACGGAGTCGTTACAGTTTCGTGACATATAAACTTGAGTCGGTTATTATTTTTGCTCCCACTGAAAGATATGTATTAATCTATGTTAGATAATTATAAAATCCTGACTATTTCACATCGTACGACCAATTTGAAAGAAATTGGTGACTTTGTAGTGCGCTATGCTAACGAGGCAGAGTTGCACGAGCAATTACATTTGCTAAAGAAGGATTTTGCAATTGATGAACTAGTATATCTTTCTACCTGCAATCGCTTGACTTTTTTACTTCATACGCAACAAGAAATTGATAACGCTTTCATTATCAAGTTGTTCCAAGCGATCAATCCTGACTTAAAAGAGGCATTAATTTTAGAAAAAGTTTTATCTTACAAAGGCTTAGCGGCAATAGAGCACGTCTATCAATTAGCAGCTTCTATTGATTCCTTAGTGGTAGGTGAGCGCGAAATTCTACGCCAATTCCGCGAAGCATTTAATAATTGTCAGGCTTGGGGATTAACGGGTGATAATTTGCGGTTATTAGCAAGACTAGTGGTCGAAGGAGCAAAGGAAGTGTATGCACAGACGCGGATCGGAGAGAAGCCTGTTTCTATCGTTTCTTTAGCCATCAAAAATTTGTTGAACTCAAATTTGAAAAAAGATGCGCGGATTTTACTGGTTGGTGCAGGGCAAACCAATAACTTAGTCGCTAAGTTCCTAGTGAAGTATCAATACACTAATGTTACTGTTTTCAATCGTACATTGGCGAAGGCAGAAAAATTAGCCAAATATTTGAATGGCAAGTCGCAGCGCTTAGTAGATTTAGCAAAATTTACCGAAGGGTTTGATTGTATGGTGGTTTGTACCGGAGCGACTGAAGCGGTAATTGATTCTGAAAATTATCGCGAATTACTGAATGGTGAAACGGATAAAAAGTTAGTCATTGACTTGTCTATTCCTAATAATGTGGCTAAAGCAGTTCGCGATAATTTCAATTTGAAGTACATAGAAATTGAAGATTTGCGTCAAGCGGCAAAAGTGAACTTAGCATTTCGGGAGAAGGAAGTTACTATCGCCAAGGAACTTTTAAAAGATCATATCTTAGCTTTTCCAGGACTGTACCAACAGCGACAAATTGCGCGTGCTATGCGTCACGTTCCAGATCAAATCAAAGCAATCAAGTCACACGCCATGAACAGTGTTTTTCGTAAGGAAGTAGAATCGCTTGACGGTGATACACGCGAACTACTGGAGCGAATGATGGCGTATATGGAAAAACGTTGTATCGGTATTCCAATGAAAGCGGCTAAAGATGCGATGGTTTAAAAATTTAAAATAAAGTAGATTGACAAAATTGTTCGATTGTCAAATAGTGGCAAATCGTTCATCGTAAGCGATTTTCTTTTTTTTGTTAAAAAGTACCCAATAAATTTCTACTTGAAAATGGTAACTGCTGCCTTTCCTGTATCTTATCTCACATATTTTAACTAAATAAGTCCTTTCCTTCCAATAGCTTATTTTGTCGATAAGACGTCATAAACTCTACTAATAGAAATAGCAGTGCAGCCGCGATAAAATATTGAAAGTAACTTTCATATTCATTGAAAATCCGCTGCTCCATTTCTTTCTTTTCCAGCCGATCAATACTTTCTTTCAGAGCAGTAATCACTACATCACTATTTTCATTCAAATTAAAATATACGCCATCACCAGCACTTGCTAAGTCGCGTAACATTTCACTATTCAATTTTGAACGAACGGGGCTACCTGATTGATCACGAATATAATCACGTCGTCCGTTTACGACCGTGGGCATCAGTTCACCTTCTGCTGTTCCTACGCCAACGGTGAAAATTAGTAAACCATTTTCATGTGCTTCTTCTGCTCTTTCTAATGCTTCTTGATCATGATTTTCACCATCGGTGATAATAACTAATGCTTTATGGTGTTGTGCGTCATCAGCAAAAGAACGCTCGGCTAGGTCAATCGCATCTACAATCGCAGTTCCTTGAGAAGGTGCCATGCTAGGATTAGCACTTTTGGTAAATAATTGTGCGGCGGAATAGTCGGTAGTCAACGGCATTTGTAGGTAAGCGTTACCTGCAAAAATGATTGTCCCAATTCGTTCTCCTTTTAATCCTTTAATTAATTTTTGCGCAAATACTTTTGCCCGTTCCATCCGATTAGGGCGTACATCTTCTGCCAGCATGGAACGCGAAATATCTAATGCTACAAAAATATCAGCACTTTTACGCTTGACTTTTTCTTTCTTCGTACCCCACTGTGGATTTGCCCAGCCAACAATCAAAAACGCCATTGCTACCATTAATAAAGCGAACTTAACGCCGTGTTTGTACTTGGAGACTCGTGGCATCAATTGTACTAATAGCGAGTTATTCCCAAAGCGTTGCAGGGCGCGTTTGCGCGCTTGCCAAGCAATGACGAAAAAGACTAGCAAAACGGGTAAAATAGCTAGTGCGTAAAGATGTATTTCTTGTTCAAATCTAAACATTGATTACAAATAGATTTATTATGGGATTGCTCTAAATACGGTATAGCGCAACACAATTTCCAGTGCTAAAAATATCATTGCCAATAGCGCAAAGCGATAAAATTCTTCGCTGTATCGTCGTACTGTAGTTACTTCGATTTCTGTTTTTTCCAATTGATCAATTTCTGCATAAATACGTTCCAAACCTTCCGTAGAGGTTGCACGAAAATACTTACCGCCTGTTTTCTCTGCTACTTCCGTTAGTAGCGCCTCGTCAATTTCTACTTTGGCTAATCCAAAAATATAACGCCCATCGCTGCGGCGACTAACGGGCGTAAGCGCATCGCCTGTACTTCCTACACCGATCGTATAAACTTTAATATCAAATTCCTGCGCTATCTCGGCGGCAGTCATTGGTTTCACATAGCCTGCGTTATTGACTCCATCAGTCAGGAGGATAATGACTTTACTTTTTGCTTCGCTATCTTTTAAGCGATTAGCGGCAGTGGCAAGTCCCATTCCAATCGCAGTTCCATCTTCCAAAATACCACATTCTAATTTGGCTAAAAATTCCTGAATCACATCGTGGTCGGTTGTAACGGGGGCTTGGGTAAAGGCTTCACCTGCGAAGGAAACCAAGCCAACACGGTCGTAAGCACGTTTACTGACAAACTCGCCTGCAACCCGTTTACTTACCTGTAATCGATCTGGTTTGAAATCTTGTGCCAGCATACTACTCGATAAATCCATCACTAAAATGATGTCGATTCCTTCGGCTTTTATATTTTCCTCTTTCAAGGTTTCTTGTGGACGCGCTAAAGCTATAACGAGCATTGTAAAGGCGAGTGCACGTAAAATGGGTAAGATAATCCGCAGCTTTCCTCGCCAGGTAGTCATGCCTTTTACTGCATCTAGACTTGGCATTTTCAAAGCAGCAAAGCGATCGCGGCGTTTAAAATAGTACCAAGCCGCTAATAAAGGAATTAGCAGTAATAGAAAGAGAAATTCGGGATTGAGAAAAGTTATATTTTCAAACATATTATTCAGAGGTCAGATGACAGACCGATAAATCTGTCAGAAGTCAGACTACACGTTTTCATTGTTTTCTAAAATTATTTCCTGTTTTGTTTGCCGCACAAACGCCTCTGCATTTTCCAACATCCGACCGTGAAAATCGGCGGGCGGTTCTGCTTTCGCAAATTTGACTAAATCTGCCATTTGTAGCATTTCGCGCAGTTTTTCTTTCCAATCTACATTAAAATCAACCTGTTTTAAATCACGTAAGATTTGATCGGTAGTAGATTCCAGCGCGTTTACTTCATAACGATTTTCTAAGTATTCTCGAATGATGCGCGTTAAGCGACTTTGGTATTCTTTGATTTCACCTTTTTGCCACAATTGATCATTTTTTAACGTGCTTAATTGACTCAAGGCTAATTCGTGGGCTGGAATTTTCACTACAGGAACGGGCGCAACTTCCTCAGGCTTGCGGTTTTTCCAGAAATACCAAGCAATAGCAAAAAGTATTAAAAATAGAGAAACACCCGCAATTGGTTTAATGAAATCTTCCCAAGTACGCGGTTCGATAATAATACCTTTAATATCTGCGAGTTGCAAGGTATCAGCTTGTGGAACGGTATTGACTGCCAATGCGAGTTGTTGCGTTTGATATTGTTTATCTAAACCATATTCTAAAAACTCAACGGGGATAGGCGGAATAAAATAGTAACCCGAATCAAAAGAGGTCAACACCAATTCTTTTGCTAGAATTAATTGTGGAGAAGTGGCTAAAGTATCCCAATCAGAAATGCTAACGACTTCCAAGTTTTCTACTTCGCTGACCACACTAATTTGTGCGTCTTTTACCTGTGTATTAGGTGGATGATTAACTGTGATATTTAATCCTACTTGCTCGCCAATTAGAATGGCATTGGTATCCAATGCTGCGCGTACAGACACTTGTGCGGTGGCAGAAAATGCAAGAAAGAATAGGAAAAAGATGGGTGTAAATGCTTTTGATTGCAAGGCTAGTTTTCTTTTTAAGTTTTTTACAACGAAAGGAGATAAAAGTTCAAATGGGAGATTTACGAACAAGTCTTATGTAAATAAAATAAAAATGTACGCCGCAACACTCGCCACAAATCCAACCATAAAAATATTATAAGAAAAGCTCAAATAGCGATATTTTTTATCTAACACTTTTCCTAAAAAGTACAAATCGCGCGTCATATTCCCGTACATCAACTCTCCATCTCGTAAAACGGCATCCATCGCAGTTTCGTATTGTTCCATACTCAGATTAACAAAGTTGCCAAAAAAGATCACATTGCGTTGAATCTCGCTCATTTCTCGTTTATCTTCATTGATGGAAGTTACTTTCGGGCGCGAAGATAATACAGCGAAGATCAAAGAAGCTAAACCAGTGACTAAAAAAATAACGATGGGAAGTAAAACTCCCGGATTTGTTTCAGCGATATTGCGATAAGATAAAACCGTGATGAGTACCGAGATTAAGATAGAGTTTACACTAATCATAATATTCGCTTTGTTATCGGCAATCGCGCTTAAATTGATATGATTGCGATAATTGGAGCGAAAAAAAGTTTGTGCTGCTCGGTTCGGTATTTTCTTTTCGATGTCTTGATAGAGACGAATATTGCCACTTTCTTCGCTATCCACTGCTTCGGTCAGTTGTAGTTTTTCTAGTATATTTTTTTGTTTTAAAATATGTTGTGCGAGTAGTGGTTCAAAATGCTTTTTAGCGTAAGCGGTACTAAATCTCGTAGCGAGTAACTGTTGCATTTGAAACAATGCCCAATCGTGTTTAGAATAGTTTTGATTGAGAATTAATTCTTGTTCTAAGCGCAGCAGCGGATTTTTTTCAAAAAAATCGACGCCAGTATGAGTCGCATGGTAAGCGTCTTGTGCAATTTGCTGTTCCAAAGAACTATTCGTTAATGGAGGTAAGTATTGCAGGCAGTTGAGTACGCGTTCTAGTCGTTCATTACTGTAATTTTGGGAGCGTAAAAAATTCTTTGCTAATTCGCGTGAACGAGGTAGCGGCTGCCGATAATTGAACAAGTGACCAACGTTGCGGAATAGAGCAGCCAAAGAGGCGACTTCCAAAATAGAAGCGGGAATAGCTTCTGATTCGGCGATATTTTCTACATATCGGAGCATCTCCGTAGTCTGCTGATAATTGTGATAAACTAACCGCCCATCTTGCTTCTGATTGAACAGCTGCAAAACGTACTGTTGGGCAAGTTGTAAAATATCTTTATCCGTTAAAGTAGAAGTGACTGTATCTGGCATAGTAAAATGCATTTTAGTTATCGCACAAGATAGGCATTTTCAAATTTGAATACTAATCATCAAAACAAGGGTGTTGTTACTTTAATTTTAAAGGCTTATCTTGCTGGCGTTATCTGCTTTCCAAAGAGCAATTTTTTTAAATCAGTTTTTAATGAAAATATTAAGCTTAAATACTGATACTATAAACACAAAAAAATATTTCACATGGCAAATTTAATGGATATTTTACAAAGCCAATTGACTGACGACGTAATCGGTCAGTTGAGTAAGCAAATTGGTGGCGTAGAGCCTTCACAAACAAAAGCGGCAACTTCTGGTATATTGACTACGTTGCTCGGTGCATTAACAAAAAACGCGTCAAGTACTGCTGGTGCAGAAGCACTAAACAATGCCTTAGAACGTGATCATGACGGTAGCGTTTTAGATCAGTTAAACGATGTAATTCAAGGTAATCCACAAGTTGCACAGCGTAATGCTCGCGCCGTAAATGGTTCGGGTATTTTGAAACATATTCTTGGCGAGCGTCAAGGTGGTGCAGTCGATATGATTAGTAAAATGAGTGGTTTGAATCAAGGACAGACAGGCAACTTGATGAGTATTTTAGCTCCCATTATTATGGGTACACTTGGTAAGCAAAAGAAACAAGGTGGCTTGGACTTAGCTGGTTTGATTTCGATGTTATCAGGTTCTATGGGACAAACCAAAGCGCAAAATGCTGATAATCCACTAATGGGTATGATTGGTAAATTCTTGGATGCTGACGGTGACGGTAGCATTATTGATGATATTGGAAATATCGTAGGTAAAGGATTATTGAAGAATTTATTTGGTAGAAAATAATTTTTGTGTTAAACGGTTGAGGATAGAAGATTAACTGTTTGAACTACAATTAAAATATAAAATCAGGTAATGAACGTGGTGTTTGTTACCTGATTTTTTATTATGTATTAATCAATACACATTAGAAATGTTACTTCCATATTTTAATAAAAATGAAACAGAAGCAGGCTGTGACGAAGCAGGACGCGGTTGTTTGGCAGGAGCAGTTTATGCAGCAGCGGTGATTTTACCAAAGGATTTTTCGCATCCACTATTGAATGATTCTAAAAAATTATCGGAGGCACAAAGAAATTTGTTACGCCCAATTATTGAGGAAAAGGCATTAGCTTGGGCAGTTGGTGTTGTAGATGAAAAAGAGATTGATGAGATTAATATTCTGAACGCATCGTTTTTGGCAATGCATCGTGCTATAGATCAGCTAGCAATTCGTCCAACAGCATTATTGATAGATGGAAATCGATTTACCCCTTATTTGGGTATAACGCATCAATGCATCATCAAAGGCGATGGTAAGTATCTATCGATTGCGGCTGCTTCTGTACTAGCCAAAACTTACCGGGATGAGTATATGTATCAACTTGCTGAGGAATATCCCATTTATCATTGGAAAAGTAATAAAGGTTATCCGACCAAAGCACATCGGGCTGGGATTGAGCAGTATGGTTCTTCTCCTTACCATAGAAAGTCCTTCAAGTTACTTCCTACAAAAGATTAAGCTATGACAAACGGATTTTTCGACGACGTACTAAATAAAAAAGTAAGCCTGACAAGCCAATAGCAATGATTAAAGTCAACAGCAAAAGATAAACCGTTCCAATACTTTGTAAGCTAAATACCATTAAGATGAAGGCAATATTTACGATAACTAGAAGCCCTGTCGCCTGCATATGCGTGTAGCCAAAGTCAATTAAAAGATGATGAATATGATTTCGGTCGGGCGATAGTGGGGAACGTCCTCGAATAATGCGCATGACAAAAACGCGTAAAGTATCGTAAAGCGGAAGAATCAAAATGCCGATGGCAACTGCGGGAACTGCATCAAAAGCATAAGGGTGTTCGGGAATCAACTGGTGTAGCTCGATAAACTTTAAAGTCAAAACGGAACAACTAATTCCCAAAAGTAGCGAGCCCGTATCACCCATGAAAATCTTAGCTGGCGTATAGTTATATTTTAAAAATGCGATTGCTGCACCAGCCATCGAATATGCGATAATAGATAGCTCAAAACGGTCAATTAGTATAAACCACGTTCCCAAAGTTAATGAAATTAATACCCCAATACTGCCTGATAAACCATTGATGCCATCAATCAAATTAAAAGCATTTATAATCACAATAATTGTGAAAATGGAAAGCGGCGCACTCGCCCACATTGGTAAAGTAGTAATACCAAATAATCCATAAAGGCTAGTAATTTTTACATTTGCTTTGAAAACTAAAATCCCCGCAGCGATTACTTCACCTAATAGTTTTTTGTGTGGAGAAACTGGAATAATATCATCATTGACACCTACAAAAAAGATAATGATGAAGGCACAAAGAATGTATTGTAAATCATTGAATAAATGGAAAGGCGTCCATAATACCACCGAAAAAATCAAACCCGCAAAGATACCAATACCTCCTAGTGAAGGCGTACTGACTGTATGTGAACGTCGTTCACCAGGTTCATCGCACAAACCTTTGACATTCGCAATATGAATAATTGAAGGGATCGCGAAATATGCTACCGCAAAAGAAGTAATAAAACTTAGTATAACATCGTACATGTCCGGGATTACATTTTAATACATTACAGATGAAAAATATAACAAAGTTATTTTTGAACCGATACTTATGCAAAAGTAATATCTTTTGAGAGTGTATGTTACTTATTTATGTTGTTACATTTATTTATCTCAATAAAAGTGACTTTTTTAAACCAAATTCGACAAAAGTATAATAACCAATGTCTAAAAAGGCTGTATGCAAATATCATTGAACTGATAATGACCTGATTTTCAGTTCTTTTTAAATTTGTGTATTTTGGATCATAATTTATATCTCTTACTATTGATAAAACAGCGTCGAAATAATTAATTAAACGATTTATTAAAAATTGTCAATTCTAAATTTTAAGTATTCAATTAGTTATTTCGATAACACTAAACAACATAAACATGAAAAAATATCCTCTTCATTCCTTTCTACTTTTATTGAGCATTATCTTAATTGCCGTTGCTTGCTCGCGCAATCCCGTCACTGGAAAAAAAGAGTTAATGCTGATGTCAGAAAAACAAGAAATAGCATTGGGGCAGCAATACGATCCGAGCGTTGTGTCTTCTTATGGCGTTTATGAAGATGAACAAATGCAGCAATTCATCGAAGCAAAAGGTCAGAAAATGGCAAAAATTTCGCACCGTGCGAATCTGGACTATGAGTTTAAAGTCTTGGACTCACCAGTCGTAAATGCCTTCGCTGTTCCTGGTGGTTATGTATATTTTACGCGTGGTATTATGGCGCATTTTAACAACGAAGCGGAATTCGCTGGAGTACTCGGTCATGAAATTGGACATATCACTGCTCGACATTCTGCGAAACAACAAAGTCGTGCTACTTTAGCTCAGCTAGGGATGGTTGTAGGTTTGGTGGTGTCTAAAGACTTTCGTCAATTTGCTGATGCAGCAAATCAAGGATTAGGTTTATTATTTTTAAAATTTGGACGTGATGCCGAATCGCAATCAGATCGCCTAGGGGTAGAATACTCTACCGAAATTGGCTATGATGCAAAAGAAATGGCAGGCTTTTTCCAAACGATTAGTCGCTTGCAAGAGCAGGCTGGACAAAGTATTCCTACTTTTATGTCTACTCACCCTAATCCAGTAGATCGCTTTAATAATGTAAAACAACTCGCAGCCAAGCAGCAACAAGCAGATACTAAACACAGTCGTTACCAAGTCAATCGTGATAGTTATTTAGCGATGATTGATGGACTTATCTACGGTGAAGATCCAAAACAAGGATACGTAGAAAATAACGTTTTTTACCATCCTGAGTTGAAATTTCAATTTCCAATCCCTCGCAATTGGCGTACTGCCAATTCTCCCGCACAGGTTCAAATGGCACCAGAACAAGGAAATGCCATGATGATTTTTACCTTGTCAGGTCAAAAAGAATTACAAGCTGCTGCAAATGAAATAGTGCAGAATTATAAATTAACCGTAAAGGATTCTAAAAATATGACTGTGAATGGGATGTCAGCGATGGCATTCATATCAGAGCAACCTAACGAACAAAATCCAGAGGGATCGTTGCGGTTACAAACTTATTTGATAAAGTACAGCAATATGATTTACGTTTTTCATGGCGTATCTACGCTTAATGAATTTTCTCGTTATCAGTCCTTTTTTACTAGTACGATGAAGAATTTTAAGCCACTTACCGATCCATCTAAGATAAATGTAAAACCGGAAGTGGTTAGTATTAAAACCGTGAATCGAAACATGACTTTGGCAAATGCGCTTCAGTCGTTCAACATGAAAAGTGAACGCATGACGGAATTAGCGATATTAAATGGAATGGAGCTGAGTGCGCAAGTAAAAGCGGGTTCAAAAATTAAAATTATTGTAAAGCAGGGAGCTTCTTAGCAAGCTAAAATAATTTACGATGTAGTAAAAATGGCGTTTAGATGCAAGTTGTCTAAACGCCATTTTTTGATCAATGCAAAAGACTTTTTTAGGATTAATTAGTTGATGCAGTTCCTACATCATTCAGATTCCAATCGTAATCTAAGTAATCAAGACTTGCATCTGTATCCAATTTTATCGGTCCATACTCATTTACAAAAGCCGTAACGGAAGGATATTTTTCTTTAAAATCACCTTTGAACCAATCAAAGATTTTTGATAATTTAACTTCTTCACTGCTGGTAAATTTGTTCTTAGACTCGTCTCTTAGAAAATCACGTGCTTGCTCTGCCAGTTGTTTTTCTAATTTTTCTGCTGTGAACGCTTCGTTGCGCAGTTTGGGGCAAGAAATAGACGCGCAATTTACCGCAAAATGAATACGCGGTTCTTTAAAATTGGGACGAATAATACCATGCTCAATATTATTCAAGTTATACATTCGATCTTCAATTTTAATAAATTCAACTGTCCACGTATCACTAACAAATGGTAGTCCTTCCTTAATATTTTTGATACTTTCAACGGGATAATTATCAATAATAATTTTTACCGTAAAAGCATTATATGCATTAATCCAATAGGCTAACTGCTCGTCACGCGACCAGTTTTTCTTATTTGGATGCGCCGAACTCAGCAAATCTAAATAATTATTAAATCGCGTACTATCAGCAATGAAGCCTTTATAATCTACGTCACCGCTTGCCGTTACGTGTTCGTTAACGAGCGTATCCCAGAGTGCGTGATTAACTGGTTTAGAATTTGAATTGTACTCTTTAACGGATACGCAACTCTGTAAACCCAGAAATAGAATTAGTGGGATTGCGAATAATATAATTGCGAAAATTGAATATTTCATGATAACTCTTTTTATTTTTAGAACACAAGTTGTGATGAAAAGTTAGTTAGCACTTTTTGAAGTTCGTAGCTTAACTTCATATTTAGTTATACGAAATGATGTGCGTTTCAGATTTGCTGATGATTTAGTTACAAAAGTCATCTGAATGAGTTTATCGCAAAATGCTCCGCAAAACTTTGTTGAAATTGTGGCTTTTCATTAGATTTGTATATCTGTTACATTAGTTTTTTATTAATTAGTACTACTTATTTTTGTCTCGTCTAAGTATTGATTAAAACACTCTGAAATACTGTTGCATATTTATTTTACGAAAGTTTTCCATTTTTAAAATCGCGTTAATTACCCGACTACTGGTAGAATTTTAAACAGCGAAAACCAAAACACAACGCATGAAATGTTTCGCTCTATACAATCTAAAAGGAGGCGTCGGAAAAACGACCTCTTGTGTCAATTTGGCGTACTTTGCTGCCCGGGATGGTTACAAAACGCTAATTATTGACTTAGATCCACAGGGCGCGGCTTCTTTTTATTTACAAAATGATAGTAGTAATGGTAAGTTGTCGCGCATGATCACAGGCGATGACTCTTCCTTAGATTCCGTTATTCAGCCAACTGCCTACGATAATTTATTTCTACTTCCTGGCAGCTTGGACAACCGTAATATTGATATTCTACTCAACGAACTTACTAAGTCGAAAACACGAGTAAAGAAGTTCGTCACTTCAGTTAAGCGCGAATTTGACTATATCTTTGTCGATTGCCCACCTTCTCTTTCTTTGACTTCCGAAAATGCTTTCCGAGCAGCGGATTATATTTTATTACCCACTATCCCTACTACTTTATCAGAGCGCACTTACGAGCAAATCATGACATTCTTTGCCGAAAGTGATTACGATGCTCGGAAGATTTTACCTTTTTTTACTTTAGTCGATAGCCGTCGAAAAATGCATCAAGAAACGATGGAACGCTTTCGGGCAGATAAGCGTAGATTATTACGTTCCACGATTCCATATTCTTCTGTCGTCGAAAAAATGGGCGAAAAACGAGCACCTATCCATCAATTTTCTAAGCGTTCTAATGCGACAACTGCCTACCGTAGTTTATGGCAGGAACTGAAGTGGTTTAAAAAGTTGAAGTAGTAAATCAGTTATTAGTGATCAGTTATCAGGCAGCAACTAATCAGACAACGCCGAAATGATTGCTGTTCACAACTTTTTCTTTCTCCAACGAGTTTGCAATAGGTAGTTTACCTTATTCTTGAACAAAATAATGCTTATGCAAACGCATCTTTCTCCCGCCACTTTTCAATTTCTCCGCGATTTAAAAGCAAACAACGACCGAGATTGGTTTACCGAACATAAACCACGTTATCAGACTGCGCATGCTGATGTAGTCGCTTTCGCGGAAACGCTTCTGGATAAAATGTCGCACCACGATGAATTGGTGAAGATGACGGGTAAGAAAAGTATTTTTCGCATCTATCGCGATGTGCGTTTTTCTAAAAATAAACAACCCTATAAAAGTAATTTTGCAGGTCAGATGAAACGCGCGACCAAATGGAAACGCGGTGGTTATTATTACCACTTCGAACCAGGAAACGTTTTTCTTGCAGGTGGCTTTTGGGCACCTGAACGCGATGATTTAAAACGTATCCGCCAAGAAATCGCTACGGATGCGCAGCCACTCCGCGATATTATCAGCGATGCTAAATTTCAAAAAGCCTTCGGCGAACTCACGGGTGACCAGCTAAAAACTGCACCGAGGGATTATCCTAAAGACCATCCTAATATTGATTTACTGCGTTACAAGCAATTTATTGTGACCCAGAATTTCACGGATGAAGAAGTTTTTCAAGCCGATTTTGCGGATAAATTGATCGCAGGCTTTGTAGCCATGCGACCATTCTTTAATTATATGTCGGAAGTATTAACGACGGATGCGAATGGCGTACCGATTGAATAATCAAAAATTCATGCAAAGAGTTATGATCATCGGCTGTTGTGGCGCGGGTAAATCAACTTTTGCTCGTAAACTTCACGCCGAAACACAATTGCCATTGATTCATTTAGATCAGCACTATTGGCAAGCAGATTGGGTAGAAAC
>JBGCES010000711.1:0-16168 GCA_045106545.1 Saprospiraceae bacterium | reverse complement strand
CGCGCAATGCAATTCGAGCAAATGACTTCGCACAATTTGATGTATTGGTAAAGGAATTTCTACCTACTAATTTTCTCGAACGTCTACGCGTAAGCCGCGCTTGTTTGCTCGCTGACTTTTATGCTAAAAATGAACAATATCAATCTGCAATAGCGTTATTTAAATTGATAGCTGAGCAACACCCTGACGACGAACGACCCTTGCAAGGGTTGGAAAATGCTCAGACTAAGTTGAGAAAGTAGTAGCTGCAAGATCAGAGTAAAGTTGAAATCCAAGTAATACCATGAAAAACAGCGAATTTCAATTTTTCCCTTTAAAAAAACAAGTTGTATGAATTGCTCAGGTATCGGATACCTCCGAGGTATCCGATACCTAAATCAACTGATTTAACCCACCACCAAAAAATTTATCGGTTATTCTGGACGGAATAAAAAAATAGAGCCCCTGCCTTTCAAGTCATTTTTATTCTATTTATAATATATGTAAATATAATCGCCTCCAGAGTTTCGATTACAATCCTGAGCAATTATTGTATAACCTTCATTCCTCAATTTATCACTAGGATCTGGTTCCGTTTTACCTCCATTTTTTTGCTCTATGCGACTTAAACGCTTTTATAAGTCAATTGAATAAGTCGAACTACTTAATTGCAATCACTTCAGGCAGCTGGACTGATGCTTTCATTTTAATGAAATGTATTCATTGATAAAAGATTCTACGAAATTTACCATAAAAATCGTAAAATTGCAAAGCGTTATAGTTCATCATTTATAACGCAATAAACAATACTATGGGAGTTACAATTCATTATTCCGCGCGCTTGCGCGATACTAAAGACCTACCTCAACTCGTCGCTGAGATTACGGATATATGTAAATCGCTGGATTGGAAATATCATCTGGTAGAAAATGATACTTATCAAGTAACTGCCACTGATATGCCTCTCGAACCTGGTGATGGATTAGTCAAGTCGATACAACTCAACGGTATTCTCGCCTGTCCACCCAAATGTGAACCACTGTGGCTCGTATTTACTCCCTCTGGTCGCACCACTACGCCGATTCAAACCGAGATGGCTAATATGTTTGCTTCCGTGAGTCAATCACTTGCCGAAGAAGACGAATCAGCCGAGAGCGAACCTACTGAACCCGATACTTTTACGGATGGGATGGTATATAATGTATTCACTAAAACCCAATATGCGGGCGCAGAAACCCACATCGCTTTAGTTAAATTATTGCGATACTTAGAAAAGAAATACTTTCAATACTTACGGGTAACGGATGAAGGTAAATATTGGGAAACGAGTGATGAGAACAAACTACGCTTATTGATGAATTCCTCGGAAGTTGCCATAAATTTGGTTCGGGGTACGTTGGAAAAGACCGATTTTTCAAAATTAGAAGGAGATAGTTTAGTGGATAAGGTCGAATCGGTGATCGCTAAGTTGTTGAAAGAAATGAGGGACAAAGATTAAAGGGACATGCTGGTTGATGCGTTGAATTGTGGAGTGATCAGTAAATAGATGTCTAGTGATCGGAGGGGTAAAGTGCTGACTACTAATGTTTTATATAGATAGTAACTTGTCGCTTATTTACTAATCACTTAATTAGGTCAAATTATTTATACCATAGAAGTAGTAAGATAAAATGAAATTCAATTACATCACTCCTTCCACTTTTCTCCTTTTTATTATCATATTTTTTATTACTCCATCGGGATGCGCTCAAAAAGAATCTAATTTATTAGCGGTTAAGCAAGAAACTGTTTCCGTAGTTTGTGTGCAAAAAGGAGATAAATTCGGTTTTTTAGATGATAATGGAAAAGAAATTATTCCTTGTGAGTTTGATGCAGATAGTTCATTTAGTGAAGGCTGGGTAGCTCTTAAAAAAGGGAAAAATTGGGCATATTATGATACTAGCGGGCGAAAGGTACTGGATTTAAAAAAGCGATTTACCTATTGTGGTGCTTTTCATGATGGCGTCGCCTTTGTATCGGAACGTCGTTTTGAAAAATATGGTAGTCGCTCCGCATGGAATGAAATGCTGAAAACGTTGCAATTTATTGATCGTAAAGGTCAAGTTATTTTCAAAATAGAAAACGCCCCAACCAAGAACTACCAAAATGTGAGAACAGGTTTTTCGAATGGCTTATTAAAACTCACAGGAAAGGAAAACCCTAACTCAAAAGAACATCGATATGGCTATTTAGATAAGCAAGGAAATTTACAAATACCGTTCAAATTTCCATTTAAAACGGCTAAGGTAAAACCTTTTTCTGAAGGTTTGGCAAGTGTGTATATAATTGATAATCAATCGAATAGTGGAAATTCGGCAAAGAAATATGGATATATCAACCAAACGGGAAATTGGGCGATTTTTCCCACCTTTAAATATGCAGATCCTTTTGAAAATGGCGTAGCGATGGTGGGCGAAGCAGCTGGGGTATTTACCAGATATTTTCTGATAAACCCCAAAGGTAATTTGGTCTTTCCTCCAGTAATAGAGAGCTATCCCAGAAATATTCGAGATACTTTAGTCGCGGTTTTTACCATCAAAAGAAACGATACTGGAGGCGCAGATAGCCGCACGAAACGCCATGCTATTGCCCGTACCAACGGTACAATGATCACCGATTTTAAGTATCGACAATTAACAGCGGGAATAGCAACTAACGATCCTTGGATTGCTCAATTGCCTAACCAAAAAGATACGATTTTGCTCCTCAATGATCAAGGAACAGTCATCACCTCAATTGCAGCAAAAGGAGGCAAATTTGAAAACGGATTAGCAATTATCAAATTAAAATCAGCGGATTATAACGAAGCAGTGATTAACACTCAAGGTGAGATTGTCATGCCACCCGATCCAGATATTATTCGGTATCAATTAGACGGAGGTGTGATTAGCAAAATTGAGCAAGGAGCAACGGCGAATGATTATAAGATTAGTTACTACAATAAAAATGGGGAATTGATTCCGACGGCTGGTTATGTGTTGCGGGGGACTTATCAATTGGTAAATGGTGCGAAGTGAAATTTAATATTCATTATTTTCTATAGCAGCTTTAATCTCGCGTTCTACGAGACCCCGTGAGAGCGTAGAGTATTTTCGATACCTAAAACAACTTATATTCTCCACATTCCCTCTGATTGTCGAAATACAAATTACCTTTGCAGAAAAAGATACATATGACGACATTTTCAAAGTTAGGAGTAGATAAGGCGTATATCAAGGCACTGAAAGAACTCAATATTATTAATCCAACGCAAATTCAGGAAGCGGTCATCCCGACTTTATTGAAGAAAAAGACGGATTTGATTGGCTTGGCGCAAACGGGAACGGGGAAAACGGCAGCTTTTGGATTGCCTATTTTAAATTCCATCGATCCGAGTCAGCCAGTTGTGCAGGGTTTGATTATTGCGCCCACGCGGGAACTGGTACAGCAAATAAAAAAGCAGCTTTTCAAATTTACCAAATATACGGAGGAGCGGATTTTTGTGGAAGGTGTGTACGGCGGAGAAAAGATCGAACGGCAAATTAAAGCCTTGAAAAGACCTACGCATATCGTAGTCGCTGCACCTGGACGGTTGCTCGACCTGATTGAGCGTAAGGCAGTCGATATTCGTTCTGTCAAGACGTTAGTGATGGACGAGGCAGACGAGATGTTGAGTATGGGTTTTAAAGAAGATCTGAATAAAATTTTGGCTTACAATACTGCCAAGCGTAATACTTGGTTGTTTTCTGCGACGATGCCAGAGGGCATCAAACGGATTGTTAAAACCTATATGTCTGCCGACGCAGTTAGAATTGAAGTCAATAAGGATGCTGCGGTTAATAAAAATATCAAGCATTATTTTATTACGACGACGATTCCAGAAAAGAGCGGTCTAATCAAAAGATTACTCGAAAAACGACAGGGTGAACGGGGCATTATTTTCTGTAGAACGAAGGCGGGAACGAAAAAGTTAGCGTTACAGCTTCAGCGCGATGGCTTGTCCGTAGGTGCGCTGGAAGGCGGTATGAAACAAATAGAACGCGATAAAGTCATGCGCGCTTTTAGAAAAGAACGCTTGCAAATTTTAGTCTCTACCGATGTTTCTGCCCGTGGAATAGATGTCAACAACCTTGCTTTTGTGCTGCACCATCAGTTGCCAGAGCACCTAGAATATTATACACATCGTAGTGGTCGCACTGCTCGCGGCGGTAAGCAAGGGCAATCTATCGCTTTAGTTACTGCTGGTGAAGCACAAAAAGTTAATGAAGTGGCAAGAGCTTTAGGCATTAAATTTAAGGAAATGTCGATGTGATTTTAAATCAAAATCAATAAACTGAAACCACTGTCGTCCTCAACCGCTGCGCTTCATCATACAGCGCGAATTCATAATCACCCGCTGGCAATTTCTTTTCACAAGTAAATTTGAATTGTAAAATCTGCGAAAGATTCAGTTTAGGTGTTTGTGCAGCAATGATAAAATTATCAAATGCAATTTGTTCGTTAGTGATGTCCGTAGCAGGAATAAACCACTTATGAGCATTGGCATTGGTCGCTACTAGATAGAGCGACTTGGTGGTACGGAGTGTGATGGGAAGCTTACTGATTTCTATGGAAGCTGAAAAGTGTCTTACTTTTTTTGCTTTGTTGGTAAGTGTAAATTGTTTATCAAAAGTTTTGATTTGAAAATTACCGATATAGCGGGCGAGTGAACGTTTG
The DNA here is from genome assembly GCA_045106545.1 of Saprospiraceae bacterium. GTDB lineage: Bacteria > Bacteroidota > Bacteroidia > Chitinophagales > Saprospiraceae > JBGCES01. Next base: position 11,455 of record JBGCES010000711.1, on the reverse strand, counting down.
CTAGCAGGCGTATTCTTTTTAATTAATCGCTCAATTTTTCGTTCCAATTGGGTAGCCTGTTGGGTAAGTTTATCTTTTTGTGCAATAAGGTTTTGCTGTTCGCTAGCTGGTAAGTTGACGACTTTAGGTTTGGGAATATTGGTACGATTAGGTGGTATCTTTTTATTAACTGCGTCCTTGTATTTCGCAGATTGGTTAGTCGGAAAAAGAGTAGCAGAAATCTCCTTTATTTTTGTCTTGGTATTGATTTCTGACTGTTGGACAATCATTTCATTTGCCTCAACTGGTGTGAAAGTAGGCGCAGGAATCTTGGAAAGTGGAACTAGTTTATTGCTTACTTTGGTATCGGTAGTAGATTGTAATTTTAATTGTAAATTATTGATTTGCTCTTGCAATTCTTCCTTTTCGGCTTGATGGACAGAATAATGATAGCCAAAAAATGTAGTTCCAATTATGCCAAGGATGCAAGTGACGATTACTGCCCAAACCATCCAAGGCTGAATTAAGGTAACATCATCTGTAACTTCTGTTTCTGTGTGATAATCGTAGTGGTTCATTCGTAAGTATTCTAAAGTAAGAATCTGGTAATAAGATGTAAGTTTAGCCGATTATCTTCTTGTAAAGGTTGATCGCAAAGGTATAAACATATTATTAAAATATTTAATGATTTATTGCAAAAAAAAGCGTTCGCTGACTACTGTCAGCGAACGCGAAATATTTAGTTCCCTTTTATGGAACGTTTCTCTCTCTTTGAAAACTTTGTGTTTGGTATTATTTTCTGGTTTCTATTATTAATACATTTTAGAAACCAAAAGTCCTACCGTGTCTTTAGCGGTTTAGCTAATTTTGCATTCGCCCGTCGTTCTTTCATTTGTGGAATACGTGCAGCATCGATACAGAAATCGACGGCTTCAAACGTTCCGAACTTGCCATTAGATTCGTACCAAACAGCGCCGTCAGCATCTTTTAATACGAATTCACCATCGCCATAATCGCAGCAAATTCCATCGCCGTAAGCATCATCCATATAGAAAGTGTAGCAACCTTCATCTAAGCAGAACGTTTCAATTTTTACTTCTCCATTTTGAAAATCAGCATAGTTATCGCCTTGTGCTACGATTTCACCCGCTTCGTTTTCAACTTCCCAGCTCGTTTCACTACCGTATTCATCTAAAGTTAACTCTAAGGTGATTTCATAGCAATCTCCGTTGTTGCCACCGCCACCATTGTCATCTTCACCTACTGTAAAGGTTGATTTGCTGTTGAATGGTGTCCATTGATTATCACTACAACGGGTACGGATTTGGTATTCGTAAGTCGCACCGCTCGTCAATCCATTAAGACGTTTTTGCGTATTAACCGTTGATTTTTTCAACCATTGACTCGTTCCTACTTCGCGGAAGCGGATACGGTAACGGATAGCATCAGGAATCGCATTCCAAGAGATAAGTACATCCGTATTGTTGATTACTTCTACTTGACTGCTTGTTGGAGCAGTACACTCCGTAGGCTCTTCACAAGGACCACAGTTGCTTCCACCACAGTCAACGCCTGTTTCATCGCCATTTTGTACACCATCGTTACAAGTAGGCGTATCATCTCCACCGCCGTCTCGGCCGCCATTATCACCACCACCGCTGCCTTCGCCTAATACATTGCTAGCGTTGTTTTTTATATTACTCAAACTACTTGCTACGTAACTTTCCATGCGGGAAGCTTGTCCAGCTGAGAACATATACATACAGGCATCGTTGGTGTAATCCATATAGTTCATGTGCATATCCGTTGAGTTACAAGAGCTTTCACCAATGCTAGGACAGCCACCATAGTCACTTTGTGAATTGGGCGTATCTGCTACTCCGTCATCACTTCCACAGCCACCACCCCAAATGTGGTCTAATAATAAGTAGTGACCCATTTCGTGGGTCAACGTACGACCTAAGTTGTATGGTGATTCAGGAGCAATACTTCCACAACCATTTCCACTACCGAAGGCAGATGCGTCAATTACTACACCGTCTCCATTACCAGAACCACCAAGTGGTGCGTAGCCCAAAACACCAGTGTTGAACTGTACAAAAATGTTGATATAACCTGACCAGCTGTTGTCAGAATCGCCATTGGTACGATTTACGGTCACGGCTAAGTCGCCATCACTCAGCCCATAGCCAGAAGGGTGATTTTTAGTTGCTAATGCGAATTGTAAACAAGCTTCGCCGTTGCTGATGCCAGGGAAACTATTGGAAGCGGTATTATTCCAGATTGAAATATCACTGTTAGTTCCAGCGAAATCAGCGTTCATTGTATTAATTTGTTGTACCGCTAATTGACGTAAACAAGCTGCATCGGCATTTCCAGCTCCTTGGAAGTGAACTGCAACAGGTAAAACAGTTGGACTAGCACAAGAACGCGCAAGCGTAACGTTTTTAATTTTTTCAAATTTACTTTCGTGTAATTTCAAGTATTCGGGGTTTTTTAGCAGTTCTTCCATGTGTGTTTCAGAGCCACAACGGTGTTGGCGTTCGCCAGTTTGGGCGTTAATCACACTGCCTTCTTCTGAGGCAGCCATCTGATTGGTTAATTCTGCGAAATTTTCGTCTTGCTCGCAGCTAGTGAAAAATAGGGTAGAAACGGATAAGAAAAAGCAATAAAACAGTACCTTTTTCATATAGCTAGGATTTAGTTGAACGGCAGTAGGTGTACGGTTGATGACAGGCGATTTCGTCCTGCGATCATTCAGCGTTTCATGTACTTACCGTGTTCAGGTTTAAATAAAAAATGGATTTTAAAAGGTAGAGTCTAAGTCAATAATTGTGGATTTAAAGAAAGAAGATTAAAGATGATTATTGGGAGTAACTGTTTCTTTAGTTGGAGTAGAAAAATTAATAATTCCCGTCTCTAACTAATTGACAATACAAAGATGGGAGAAAAAAAATACCTAAAACGGGCGTTTTATAGCAAGCGGGTGATTGTTTCTACTTTTTACACTTTTTGTTATACCAACAACCGAAAAGTGTCCAAAAACGTCGATAAAATGCGCTTTTTTGCTGCTTTTTGTCGGTTTTCGGGGTTTAGTAGAATTTGGTAAGGAATAATTTTAGCGTACATTTGAAAAACAAGCTACCATTTTGACTAAATATTTATCTCTTTAAACCCTTTATTCATTTTTGCTATGAGTACGACTGTTACTTTACCCGCAACCGCTTCTACTGTTCAGATTAAACCATTTGAATGGATTTTAAATAATCGGTATCGCTGGGTTTTTCACGGATTCTTTTGGATACTAATGTATTTAGATGAATTCCTTGCCTTGATAGGGATTACACCAGCATTGAACTATCCGCGTGAAATGTTTTTTGTCTTCTTGGGAGATATATTAATGGTGTATATTAATTTATATTTTTTGATACCTAAATATCTATTAAAGAATAGATTAGTCTCGTATTTGCTACTAATACTGTTGACCGTAGCACTTAATATGCTCATGGTGCAATTTATGTTTTACTATCCTGAAGGGTACGATGATATATCACCATTGGTCGTAATTATTTCAGATTCGGTAGGAACGATTACGTTATTAGGAACGGCTATTGGTATTAAATTATTCAAATTTTTATTACACGAAAAGCAACGCCGACAGGAAGCGGAGAAGATGAGTTTAGAAACGGAGATTGCCTATTTAAAAGATCAAATCAATCCGCACTTTTTATTCAATTCGTTAAATAACCTGTACGTACAAATTCGTAAGCGTCCGCACGAGGCAGCGGAAAGCGTGCTTTTATTATCCGATTTACTGCGTTACCAATTATATGATTCTGCTAAAGAACAGGTTTATCTCAATGGAGAAATAGATTACCTCAAAAACTATTTGGAATTAGATAAAATGCGGCGTAGCCATTTGGAAGTTGACTTTACTGTGGAAGGTACGCCTAATGGAAAAATGGTTGCGCCTTATTTATTTTTACCCTTTGTGGAAAATGCGATTAAGCACGGCGCAGGAGTAGAGGATAAGGAATTCATTCGAGTGGAATTTGTCATCGAAGCAGAACAGATCAACTTTAAAGTGATCAATTCTAAACCTGAACGACCAACGAATCACTTGGCTGGTGGTATTGGTTTGAATAATGTAAAACGTAGGTTGGAGTTATTATACCCTAGTAGTCATGAATTGAAAATTCAAGATACTGAAAAAGAGTATCAGATAGAATTGATTATACAGTTGTAAATCTAATATTTGATTGTAAAATGGCGTAATTGTAAAATTGTGTTTGCCGCTCTCACAATATTGCAATTACGCCATTTTACAATTAGAAAAAGGAGACTGAAAACAAAAACGTATGCTCTTGTATGTAAAGTGAAAAATTAGGATAATCTGCAATCATCATCATTTTACCATCGAATCAATGCAGAACCCCAAGTAAATCCACTACCGAAAGCGGCTAAACAAACCAAGTCACCTTCTTTGACTTTACCTGCTTCCCAAGCCTCACATAATGCAATTGGAATAGAAGCAGCTGTGGTATTGCCATATTTTTGAATATTATTCCAAACTTTATCGTCGGGTAAACCTAAGCGTTTCTGCACAAACTGACTGATCCGTAAATTTGCTTGGTGAGGCACTAGCATATCGATATCGCCTTTTTCTAAGCCCACATCGTCTAGTGCTTCTTTTATGACTTCTGGAAATTTCGTCACTGCCATTTTAAAGACCGATTGTCCTTCCATATTCGGATAGACCTGAGCATTATCCATCATGTGTTGCGTTAGGAATAATCCACCAAATTCCTGATCTGGATCGTAGCCAAAATCAATATCTGCACCCATTTTATCAAAATGAACACCACCGTGCGCACCAGGATTGATGTAAGCTAGTTTTTCAGCAAAAGTTCCATCGGAATGCAGTTTAGTCGTCAAGATGCCGCGCCCTTCCTCTTCCGTTGGTTGTACGACAACTGCACCTGCACCATCGCCAAAAATGACCGTTACGCCACGTCCGCGCGTCGTGAAATCTAAACCAATTGAATGCGCTTCGCCACCGACTAACAGTACATTTTTATACATACCTGTCTTTACAAACTGATCGGCAATCGACAATCCGTAAATGAAACCTGAACATTGATTACGAATATCCAAAGCACCAATTTCCGTTTTAGTAATACCCAGTTCACGTTGTAACAAAACGCCATTTCCAGGGAAATAATAATCGGGACTCAAAGTGGCAAAAATGATAAAATCAATATCTTCGGGAGTAATGCCTGCTCGCTCAATGGCTATTCGTGCCGCTGCTGCGCCCAAAGTGGTAGAACTCTCTTTGGTACGCTCTACATAGCGACGTTCTTTGATACCTGTACGTTCTTGAACCCATGCATCAGAGGTTTCCATATGACGGGCTAAATCGTCATTTGTTACAATTTTTTCAGGAACATGAAAACCGATACCAGCAATTTTTGATTTCAACATATTTTATGCAAAAGTTAGATTTTAGAAGTTAATTCGTGAGATAGGTGTAGTCGTTTGCGTTAAGAAATGCCGAGAAAATAAATTTACATGTTGCCCAAATGGTGATTTTGCTGAATGAATGGTTTTTATTCAATAAAATCATCAATTGAAAAAATCAAAGTGTAAATTTATTTTTCGGCCAATACTAACGCCTATTACAGTTAACTTATAACATTTGGTTTAGTTGCAATTGGTCGTAGAAAAGAGCGTTTTTTCAGAATAAGTTTTGCGGTTACTTAAATGCCTACTTTCTCACTTTTACTCTAGGAAAACTTACTGTCCGATGCTGCACCTTTTTTTTACTCACATAAGACCACCTTTTTTTATGATTTATAGCCGTTCCAGCTAACCACTTTCTGCCTTTCGGTCCTTTCAACCACTTCTTATGTTTTGTTATCTGAATATTATTTTGGTCATTAATATTAGGGGCGGATTCATTTATGGTATGGTTTCTAAACGGTTTATAATTCTTTGCCTTGGGACCTGTTAGCCGTAGTTGGTTTTGAGCAAAGATATTGTAGGTTAAAAATTGAATACTGAGTATTAATAAAATCTTTTTCATCATATTCAGTTTGTGAATTTATAAAATAAACAAGTGTTTCCAATTTACAATAATAGTATTTTTGATGCAATATTTTAAAATAAAATACGGATAATAGGTGCTAGTTCGTATTTATATTTTAAATAAAATAAGGAAAGTCGCTTTGCAGCGCACTGCAAAACGACTTTTATCCACGAAAAACTGAAAAATTAAATTGATTTTTAAGAGGTGTTGGAAGTAACTTGTGGTAACACAATTTCAAAGCTACTTCCAAGTTGGTCTTTATTTTCTAAAGTATTCTAAAGATGGATTCGGACGACCAACGAAGCACTGTTGTGTAAATCCATGTTGTTGGATAAGACATTTTGCATCTTCTGCTTCGTCGCGGCTGTTGTCAAAATCAAGCATAATCATGTTGCCTTCCATGATTTTCCAGCGACCACCCAAGTTGCGTACTTCAATATTATTTGGATTAAATTGGATACAATCTTCGTTCGGATATGCGCCCACTGGTACTTGTCCATTTTTCAATAAGTAAGCTAAAGAAGGGTCAGGACGACCAACAAAACAAGACTGATTCATTTGATAATGTGATACGATATTGATAATGCGCGCTGCTTCATTAACAGTCGGTGCAGCGAAAACATAATGACTACCATCTGCTACAGAATAAGTTCCTGAACTATTCGCTCTAATGGTCAAATTGTTAGGATTAAAGTTGATACAATCGGTATCTACGCTGCAACAAGGACCATTTGACCAGCTCGTTACACCCGCAGCGACAGCAGAGTAAGAATTTCCATATTCAACGCCATCGCAACCACAAACTGGCGCAAGAATTAATGGGATAGTTTGATTCGCAGTAGGATATTCTTTACAAGAAACCGGTACACGGAAGATTTCAATTTTAAATTGGCTAGAAGTATAACCTTTCACACCAACGTAAGCGTATTCTTCATTAAATTTCAAACCGCTTTTGCGGAAAGACAAATCATCATCGCCCCAAGTGGCAGAGGAACGAACGAAGCGGAAAGAACCACTATCATAACCATATACATACAAGTCAGGATCGCCGCTCAAAGGCGTAACTTCTACTTCCAATCGATAATTCATCGGGTCAGGAAGACTTGCGGCAGTTAGGTAATAACCTCTCCAGTTGCCTTGGCTAACCGAGTTGTAGTTTTCATATACTTTGACTCGACTACGGTCAGTTACTTCGTCTTCGTTTACTTTTAATTCGGGAATTTCAGTCAGGTCTTCCGCATCTTTTAAGGAAACGGGTGGTTCAATTTCTTGTAAGGCTTCTGCGGAAGGTTTTTCTTGTTGAGCTACCGTAGTTATTTCATCGGTATCAATTAAATTGTCTTGTTCACATGCCGTAAACATCAATGCAAATGCCGCAACAAATGCGAATAAAAAAGGAAAACGATTAAGGAATTTTTTTGAATTTTTCATAACGATTAAGGATTTGGATTTGTTCTTTTTAGAATTTTTGATTTAAACTTTTTATACTTAATTGGCCGCTTTTTGAACTCTTGTTCATCGTTGCGGACAATAGGTAAGTTTGCATCTTCTAAAAAGTGTCCCCCCTTAATCGAAAAAAAGAAAATAGAGTTGAATTAGTTACTCACCTCTTTCAATACCTGTTGTTGTGCGACCCGTGTCCATAGCCGAGCGACTTGTTGCCGCCATTCGTAGCGTTCGAGACCGCGTAATGAAGTAGTGTTTTTAGTTTGCCCGTTGAGTTGCCATTGTTCGTATTGGTAGGTAATGAACTGGCGTAGGCATAGTTCATCATATTGTTGTGGGTAATAAACTAAGCCTGAATTGAAACGACCAATTACAGCTTCTAGTTCGGCATCAGTACTACCCGTAACGATGGATAAAATTGGTCGATTTGCCAGAAGGTATTCGTATAATTTATAGGTCAACCAACCATTAACTTGCGGATTTGCCCAAGACAATAAGAGATTGATTTGGCTATCTTGCTGTAGTTGACGAGCTGCGGTGGGAGAGAGGTGTTGATGTGTAATTGCCGCTTCAGTTAGTTTAAACTGTTTAATATAACTATCCCATTGCTGGTGATCCTTTCCTGCATAGACCAGTCGCAAATCTCTGATTAACAACATTTTATCTGCTATCATGTTTTGTAAAGCTGCAAAAAGTGGTCGTGGGTCGCGCTTACCATAGAGAGAACCTGTATAAGTAATAGTAAAATATTGGTTTGCGTTTGTAGTAGTTTTTGGTGTGTTCGTTGCTAATTTTTCAATACCATTATATAACAGATGAACGCGTGGATGAAAGGCACGTAACAACTGTCCGTGACTTTTGGATACCGTAGTGATAAATTCCGCTGGGCGTAATAATTTTTGGTAACAACGCTGTTGAAATGCCTTAAAAAATACGTTATTAATTGCTGGATCGATTGGCGTATCTGCAAAGTCGGCGATCCATTTAAGTTGCGGAAAGCAACGTTTTAATGCAGCAGCAATTAGTAAGTCTGCATGACAACGATAGTAAGAAAACAAATGGGTGATACCCTGTTTTTTTATTAAGTAAATACCTAAGATAATTCCGCAAACTACATATAGGAATCCGCCTTCTCCAAATAATAAATTGGTAGGAAAACTATCCATTAGTTTTCTACTCCAGGCAGATTTTGGAGCATTGGAATAGTTGGCAGTAGAAGTACGTTGTCGCTTGGGTAGTAATCTACTGAATAGGCGATAGTCTAGATTAATTAACTGATAAATAGTAGTGTTAGTATTAGACAATAATTCTAATGGCATTCCATCTTTAAATCGTGCTGTGAGCACAATTTGTTCTTGGTTGAACTTGTCTAACTCCTTGATAATGTGTCCGTTACGAAGTGATCCTACAAAGCCTCGTGGAGGAGCATGATATGCAATGTGCATCGATCTAACTTGCGCCTTTTGCAAAGTATTTGTTTGTTGAGTCATGTGTTTATTAAAATAGCATCATTGAATCAAATATAGCAGGGCTGCTTTAACATTGATTCAATTAGCTGATTTTCAATTGTAAAAAGTATATGTTTGGGGAAAAATAGAGTAGGTGAATATCTTTAGTAATTACAATAGAGAAATTAATAACACTATCAGTTGGGGAACTGAAAAGAACGGTTGGAAGTTTTAACTATCTATTCCGTCTAAGCTTAACGGAATTGAAATAATCGGAATGAAGTATCTTGTAATGTAAATCTACAAAATAAAAATATGGACAACGAATTATTTTGTTAATAATGACAAATACGAAACCAAATTTGATTATTTATGAACCCTTGGACTTGTCCATAAGAGAAAAAATGACGTAAAACGGTTTAAAAGTTGTTATGTACAATACAATAGATTATGCCGTAACGGGCTGCAACTCTCGCAAGTAAAGCTGAATTGTATTTTTTAAACCCAAGTATAGCGCGTCACTCACCAACGCATGACCAATAGAAACCTCTAATAAATTAGGAATACGCTGTGCAAAAAATGCTAAGTTATCCAGATTCAAATCATGTCCTGCATTAATACCAATATCAATGGTATTAGCTACCAAAGCTGCTTCATAAAACGGGCGAATCGCCGCTTCTCGATCTTTATGGAAACCGTGCGCATAAGGACCCGTATAAAATTCAATTCGATCTGCGCCTACTTTTTTTGCACCTTCTACTGCTTTCGGATCACCATCAACGAAGATAGAAACACGGATATTATTTTCGTGTAGTCGTCCAATGACGTCCGTTAGAAAACCTGCATGTTTTACGGTATCCCAACCGTGATCGGAAGTAAGTTGATCCACGCTATCTGGTACGAGTGTACATTGGTGAGGAGTGTTATTTAAAACGAGGTCTAAAAATTTAGGATTAGGATTACCTTCGATATTAAACTCGGTCGTCGTAATTTTTTTCAAAACGGGCACATCGGCATACTTGATGTGGCGTTCATCGGGGCGTGGATGTACGGTAATTCCTTCTGCACCGAACGCTTCACAATCTTTAGCAACTTGTTCTAGATTAGGTAAATTGCTACCTCGTGAATTACGTAGGAGTGCTATTTTGTTTACGTTGACGGAAAGACGAGTCATGTTAGAGAGGTTGACGGTTGACGGTTGACGGTTAGACGGCAGCCATTCAATCAGTTAATTATTAGAATGGCAAAGCTAGAAAAAGTGGAGAGGAGTTGGTAGTTGAGAGTGAGAATTTTACAACCTTCTGTCAATGTATAAATCTAACTCTTGATTTATTTCGGCAATACTAAACACAATAGGTTCTTAAAAAATAACCCTGCTTTCGCAATTTGAAAGCAGGGCATTAGCATCCACAAAACAAAAAATGTATAAAAATCATAATCTCTTATCTGCGTAATCGAGATAGAGAATAAGTTCTTTTGTACGCTCTTTTTTGACTCCTATCATAGGATGAATCAAAGAGGTATTTCTTTATTTAATCAGTAGTTGGAATAAAAAAATGACAGCTTACGCTGAAATTATTATCAGGGAGGGGAGCGTAGAATAGGTTTGATAACGACAAAAAAGCAGCTGTTTAAATATTGAAGTTGTTTTTTTTCGTTACTTAGTTGATTGATTGACAGGGTTTAGTGCAAAATCAATGCCATATAAGATCGTACATAAAAAGACACGACGAAAGTAACTTCGCCGTGCCTTAGTTGGGGATTGTCTTCAGTAAGTTAGTAGGTGAACTAGAAAGAATAATATATAAAGATGAATTATTTTGTTACTAATTTTACTTCGAGTTCAAACTCGTCATAAATGGTTTTGTCACCTAAGTTATCGAAAAAGCTACCTGACCCATAACGAATGTCGTAATCCGAACGGTCAATTGTGATATTTGCTGTGGCAATATTTTTTCCTGCATCGCGCTTAACTACCGCATTGAACTTGATGGGATTGGTGGTTTCTTTGATAGTTAAATTGCCAATGATTTTATACTCACCGACCGTTCCTCGTGAAACAACATTGGTAATTGCAAAATTTGCGGAAGGATAGTTTTCAATTCCAAAGAAATCAGCCGATTTTAAATGCCCTTCCAACTTTTGCGCACTCTTGCCTGTCAAATCTGTCGTCTTGAGCGTGCTCATATCAATCACAAAATTGCCGCCTGTCAAGGTCTCTCCATCAAATTCTAAGCTACCGTCTTTAATATCAATTGTTCCAGTGTGTGAACCCGTCACTTTATATCCTTTCCAAATGATTTGACTTTCAGTGCTGCTTACTTTTTTTACAGTTGGTTCAGTCGTAAAAGAGAAAGTTGAAAATGCAAATACTGCAAGTAGGGTAGCGAAGATTGAGAAATTTTTCATGGTTAAATTATTTTTTATTTTAATGATAAATGGTTGATAAGTGCAATGACATAATTATTGAATGATAGGGGGAGTGAATTCACCATTG
>JBGCES010000710.1:0-12042 GCA_045106545.1 Saprospiraceae bacterium | reverse complement strand
CTTAGTTAGCAGTCTCCGATCAGACTAGGATCAATTCTTGCAGGGTTGATCCTAGCTGATTTACTGATGGCTGCACCAATTTAACATGAAACACGCTATACTACTTTTTATTAATAACAAATCTTGGATATTCTTAATTATTTCCTGTACGCTCTTAACTGTAGAGCTTCGGGCAGATACACTAAAGCATACTGTAAAAGTTAATTCTGCCCAAACCGACTCCTTTGAACAATTATTAAAAAATGGTCAATTATTAATAGACGGAGAAAATTATATCCAAGCGCTATTTGCCTACGAAGAAGGGCTAACCTATTCAAATCTTAGCGAATCTCAATTAGATGAGTTACATCATCAACTCGCCTATACTTGCCGTCGCTTACAACAGTACGATCGAGCATTAAATTATCTACAACCCATTATTGAAAAAGGAGAAGTAGCTACCAACTATGAAGATGCGCTCTCTCTAAAAGGAACTATTTATAAAGATCGGGGAGATTTCTCGGGCGCGTTTAATATTTTCATCGAGTTATTACAATATTACGAACAGCATGATGATAAAAAGGGATTAGCCCGAATCAATTACGACTTGGGAAGTCTTTTTTATTATCAAAATAATCATCCCAAAGCACTCGCCTATTACCAATTTGCCAACCAGATCGCCAGTGAAATAGCTCACGAAAAAATGATTTTTAATTCTTTGGCAGCGATGGGGAGTACCTATGATGCGATGGACTCGCTTCATATTGCATTAAAATATAACATCCAGTCGCTAGAACTAGCCAAAGAATTAGATTATCAAACCGGAATAGCATACGCGCTACATAATCTAGGTAGCAATTATTTAAGTTTAGGAGATACTCGATCCTCTCAGCAGTACTTTGAGCAGTCTATATTAATCAAAGCGAAAACGAATGATAGTTGGGGGATTGTAGGCTCTCGAATTGCACTAGCCGATGCTCAAACTCAAGGAGGTAACTATTCAGCGGCGATTGAAAATTTGAGTACAGCAGAAAATCTAGCCAACGAAAAAGGCATGCAAACCCGCTTATTAAAAATATACGAGTATTTTGCTAAGGTATATGAAAGTACTGGTCAATTTAAAGTTGCTAATGGTTATCTTAAAAAATTAAACACGCTCAGCGAGTCCTTTTTTAATGAAGAAACGACAAAGCAGATCAAGGCAGCTCAAGAAAGTTATGAAATTGAATCTCGTGATGCAGAAATAGAATTGCTCACTGTAAAAAATGAATCGATTAAGAAAGAGCAACGATTGAGAAATATCATCATGGCAGTCCTCATCGCTTTTGCGATAGTAATAGGAGTCGTAGCGGTAATTATTTTTAGAAATTTGCAACGCATGCGACAGCTCAATGATTCATTGGAGACGAGTGAACGAAAGATCCTCGAACAGATGAAAGCACTCGCCGATTCCAATGAAAGCTTGGAAAACTTTGCCTACGTAGCTTCTCACGACTTGCGCGAACCACTGCGTATGATGAAGTCTTTCTCTACCATCTTAAAGCGACGTTACGAGAAACAACTTGATGCTGCTGCAAATGAATACATAGAATTTATCGTAGATGGAGCGGAGCGTATGGATATTATGCTCACCAGTTTACTGGATTTTTCCCGCTTGGGCAACGGCAATACCACCCTTGTACCAACCGACCTCTCCAATACCATTTTTAAAGCGGTTCATAGTTTGAAATTTTTGATTGAACAAAAAAATGCCGTAATCAAGGTAGATTATGACCAGTTACCAGCAGTAAATGGCAATGAATCTTTACTGGGGCAATTAATTCAAAATTTAATTACTAATGGAGTAAAATTTAATCGAAATGAAATTCCTAGCATAGAAATTGGCGTAGATGAAGATGCCGATTATTATATATTTAGTATCAAAGACAATGGTATTGGTATCAGCTCCGATAATCAGGAAAAGATTTTTAAAATGTTTCAGCGCCTACACCACCAAAAAGAATTTGTGGGAACGGGTATTGGCTTAGCCACTTGTAAGAAAATTGTCGAATTACATCATGGAAAAATTTGGGTAGAAAGTGAATTAGAATCAGGTAGTACATTCTATTTCACGCTCTCCAAAGCAAATAAACCCAAAGAAGTATCAAACATGGTAAGTTATAATTATTGAGTAATACAGCTTGTTAACTAGTTAAAGATTAATGGCATAAGCTAGGCTGGGTCAAGGTGTTACCGAGACGAATCAATAATTATTTGCCTAAAAAACTGGCGAATTAGAATGAAAATTGAGGAATGCTAAAAGAAAACGTAAATGCACTGCTGAAATGAGTAATAGTATTATTCTACGTAGTGTTGTCTGCTTTTCTTAAAATCTACAATTCATTCTGGGGTTTCTACAAATTTTTTAAAACATTGCCGTAAAACGTTTCCACCAATTCAATTTTTCCGCAACGGGAGCGGGTACTGATGGTAGCACTTCTTCTACTTTTTTTAGTTCTTGATGTAAATAAGAAACAAAAGGCTTCATTTCTCCACCGAAGAACTCTTCATGGTCACTAGGAAAATTCATAGTTTGTTTGCCGTCCAATTTGGAAATCATGGTTAAAAATAGTTGAGATTAGCGGATGATAGTCATCCATAATCAGGTTTGATGTATGGTGTCATATTGTGTAAAATTCTTTTCTGGATGTGCTGGATAATAAAGATAACGAAATTAATCTTCAAATGCTGCCTCAAAAAGCAAGATAATTCGGTTATTTTTTAAAATTTCCAACTTAAATTTCAAAATCAATTTCAACAAATAGCAAATTGAAAAACATAAACTATAACCAACTGAATATCAATTTATTATAAAGAAAAATAACAGTCAATTAACTTTTAAATCATGTTAAAATAAATGATATATTAGAACACAATTTTTCCACCCACCAAATAAGAATTGGTATAACTGTACAACTCCGAGTTATCATAAAAAGTTCAGCATTTACTTGCAATTTTTTAACTCTTCTTCACTACTAATTTCATCTACAATTTTATCAAAAGATGAGCATCAATCTCCATCATTGATCAGCATGCTGCTCTTGTATTCATAAATAATCTATTGCGTTTCCGCCTTGCTGAATAAACTGCTGATGCTTTTCTGCCTGCTGCCACCAATCAGCATAGTTACCCGTAGGAATAATGGCTAACTGCGCTACGGATTGGTTATAAAGATAGGTTTGACAATCTAGAGCTTTTCCTGCTATCATTACCAGTGCTCTTTCTCTACGATACAGGCTCTTTTCTACTTCATCGGGTCGATAATCTTCGTAATCGTCCAGTACTTTCCAAACTTGTTCTGCATGCCGTAACTCGAATACATGTCCAGTTATTAGGCTTCCATTTTGTTTATCAACTACCAAACCTGGATAACTACCTATATCGTACAAATATCCTTTCACTTTACCTTCACCAATGAATTTTGCTCGTTGCGCTAAGAAATTAGACATCGGAGAGCCGATATTGAGCATCAAAGAACCATAAACGAAGAGGTAGGCGTTTTCAGTTGTAATTATCATAAGCATCAATGTAAATTGTTATTAACAGCGTAAACTATTCGTTTTTGAAGTAGCTTAAATTCGTTGACGGTTAGTTCTATGTTTACTAGTTTCACCTACCACCTTCGTTTTTGTAAGCATTTGTCGAAAAGAAGGGATAAAGAAATTAATTTTTTTGCGTTACTTCGCAAAAACAATTATTTAAACTTAGTAACACTTCATCCATCCATGTATCAATTCTTCACTTTTTTATTGCTAACCCTCCTGCTCACCAATAGCGGTCTAGCACAAAATAAATCAATCGATGAGCGCGTAACTGAGCTTTTAGCACGCATGACCCTCACGGAAAAAGTGGGCCAAATGAATCAATACAACGGCTTCTGGGATGCGACTGGTCCGGCGCCTAAAGGTGATAATAGTGCAGCTAGAAAATATGAACACTTACGCAACGGACAAGTTGGTTCGATGCTAAATGTACACGGCGTAGATAAAGTACGTGCTTTACAAAAAATTGCGGTGGAAGAAACCCGTCTGGGGATTCCACTTATTTTTGGTTTTGATGTGATCCATGGTTACAAAACCCTTGCACCAATTCCGCTGGCAGAAGCAGCGAGTTGGGATTTGGCTGCCATTGAACAATCAGCACGAGTAGCCGCGACGGAAGCCGCTTCGGTAGGACTCAACTGGACGTTTGCGCCGATGGTGGACATTTCGCGTGATGCCCGTTGGGGACGCGTGATGGAAGGCGCAGGAGAAGATACTTATTTAGGATCGCAGATTGCCGTAGCGCGAGTCAAAGGCTTTCAAGGAGATGATTTAGCAGCAGATAACACCATCGCGGCTTGCGCCAAACACTTTGCAGGTTACGGATTTGCGGAAGCTGGACGCGAATACAACACGGCAGATATTGGACTATCTACTTTGTATAATGTCGTTTTACCACCATTCAAAGCTGCCGTAGATGCTAATGTGCAGACCATTATGAATTCCTTCAATATTTTAAATGGCATCCCCGCTACGGGTGATAAGTTTTTACAACGAGATATTTTGAAAGGAGAATGGAAGTTCCCTGGCTTTGTGATTTCAGATTGGGGTTCAGTGCGGGAATTAGAATATCATGGCTACGCCAGCGACTTAAAAAATTCGGCGGAATTAGCAGCTATCGCAGGTTCGGATATGGACATGGAAAGTAGTGCTTATCTTGGTCATCTCGAACAATTGGTCACCGAAGGAAAAGTGAAAATGTCAGTTGTAGATGAAGCGGTTAGTCGAATTCTACGGGTCAAATTCGCACTCGGCTTGTTCGATGATCCTTACAAATATTGTAATGAAGATCGTCAGAAAAACACCCTGTATCATGCAGATCATCAAGCCGACGTTTTAGAAATGGCAAAGAAATCAATCGTCTTATTAAAAAATGAAAATAACCTATTGCCACTGGCAAAAGACCAGAAAAAAGTTGCCGTCATTGGTGAATTAGCTGCTGAAAAAAACAGCCCGTTGGGTAGCTGGCGATTGGCTTCGGATAATGGAACCGCCGTGAGCGTTCTGGAAGGTTTGGCTCAATATGATTTAGAAGTAACTTACGCCACAGGAGTCGTTGCATTTCCTGAATCGGGCGATTTTCTCCATACCGTTCCCGTTTCGGATGATACGACGGGCATGGCAGCAGCAGTAGCCTTAGCGAAAGCGTCGGAAGTGGTTATCATGGTACTAGGAGAACACGGTTTCCAAAGTGGAGAAGGTCGTAGTCGTACGCGTCTAAATTTACCCGGTGCGCAGCAAGCGTTATTAGAAGCCGTCCACGCTGCCAATCCTAATGTTATTTTGGTACTTAATAACGGTCGCCCATTAGCACTGCCTTGGGCAGCCGAGAACATTCCGACGATTGTAGAAGCGTGGCAATTGGGATCGCAAGCAGGAAATGCGATTGCTGAAATATTAGTAGGCGATTATAATCCGAGTGGTAAACTGCCCATGACTTTTCCACGTTCCGTCGGACAAGTACCGATCTATTACAACAAATTTTCTACGGGTCGGATGTATCCCGAGCCGATTGTCTTTTGGTCAAGTTACCGCGACGAATCCAACGATCCGCTCTACCCTTTTGGTCACGGTTTGAGTTACGCTACTTTTAAATACAGTAATTTAAAAGTAGATGCTACCAACAGTGATAAAATTACTGTCAGCGTGGACGTGAAAAATACGGGTAAAGTAGCTGGTGAAGAAGTGACTCAGTTATACATTCACGATGTTTCTGCATCGGTTGTTCGTCCGATTCAAGAATTGAAAGCGTTTGAAAAATATAATTTACAGCCCGGTCAGACCAAAACAGTTCGCTTTACGCTAACGGACAAACAACTAGGTTTTATGAATAACCAAGGAGAATTTGTAGTAGAACCAGGCGTCTTTAGAGTGATGGTTGGAACGAGTTCGGCGGAGTTTCTGGAAGATAAGTTTACTAAAAAGTAAGTACAATGAGAAAATGATAAAAGGAGTGCATTCACCCTGATTATCAGGCAATTATGATTGTTGAATCGATGGCTAATTTCTATCCCACTACTCAGTTGTCGAGAAATCTGAAAAAAAATAGAGTGAATGCTTATGCGCTCACTCTATTTTTATTGCTAGAACTACAACTTAGCCTAAGTTAAATATTCGTTTAGCAAAGGACATTGGATTAGCAATATTACTTACACTAATATCTCCATTGTCGATTTCAGCTTTAAAATATTTGCCTATATCTAATAAAGAAGCGTCTTCTAAGGTACCGCCTTTTTGGAAATGTACTTTATAAAATTCGCCCACGGTTGCCGTATAAACTCCCGCTAAAATCGCTCCTGATATACCCTTGGTAGGATTGACTACCCCCGGAATACCACCAGAAACAGCAATCGAAGCACCTTGAATTATGGCGCTACCAATGACCGCAGTTACAACAGTAGTTGCCACTTTACCGTCAAACTGTACATTAAACAATTGACACAATTCTTTGATCATCATCACCTGAATACCGGTGTTGGCGGTTGCGCTCACTGCTGCCAATGGAATTAAACCACCACCCGCTGCAATCAGCGTAAATTTACGAATGATTCCCATAGCTGGTTCGTCCAAACGTCTTAATTGTATTTGCTCTACTTGATTAGATACTTCAGTTGAATTTGTCATATTTATTGGTTTGATTTTTATTATTAATTTCAAATATAAAACCTATCCGAATCGCAGATGTTCGCTTTGCGACAACAAAGTCAAAAAAGCATAAGTAGGTTGAGAATTGTAAACATAGCACGAGATACACTTTTAGATTTTGAGTTTTACGTTATAAATTTTACATTGCTTACCTAATTGATTGTATCATTTAAATATATCCTTTGCAAACACCGGTTAGCATTCTACGCAAATACTGGGGTTACGAGCATTTTCGTCCCTTGCAAGAAGACATCATTCAGTCGGTACTGGATGGACAGGATACCTTAGCGTTATTGCCAACAGGTGGTGGAAAATCGATTTGCTACCAAGTACCTGCCTTATTGATGGATGGCATTTGCATTGTCGTCAGTCCATTGATTGCGTTGATGAAAGATCAGGTGACTAATTTGCAAAAACGCGACATTCCCGCCGTAGCGATTTACGCGGGTATGCCCTATCCGCAAATCGATCGTATTTTAGATAATTGTGTTTATGGCAATACAAAATTACTATACCTCTCGCCTGAGAGATTAGTAACGGATTTGGCATTGGAGCGCATCAAAAAAATGAACGTCAACCTGATCGCGGTGGACGAAGCGCACTGTATTTCACAGTGGGGCTATGACTTTCGCCCACCTTATCAGCGCATTGCCGAGTTGCGCGAATGGCATCCTGATACGCCCGTTTTGGCACTAACCGCCACGGCAACGCCCGAAGTGGTCAACGACATTCAAGAACAGTTAAATTTCAATAAACCGCACGTTTTACAAACCAGTTTTGCCCGCAATAATCTTGCTTATGTCGTTTTAAACGAACAAAATAAGAATGCAAAACTGGTGGATATTATCAAAAAAGTTCCTGGTACCGGCATCGTTTACGCCAATTCTCGTCGCGCGACCAAAGACTACGCTACGCTACTACAACGACACCACATCAAAGCAGACTTTTACAACGCTGGTTTGAATAACGAAGAGCGAAGCCGCAAACAAGAAGCGTGGATGAAAGGAGAGATTCGTGTAATGGTTTGCACCAATGCCTTCGGGATGGGCATTGATAAACCCAATGTACGCTCGGTCGTCCACATGAATTTGCCGAACAGTCTGGAGGCTTATTTTCAGGAAGCAGGACGCGCGGGTCGGGATCGCAAAAAAGCATACGCAGTCTTATTATATAACGAAAATGACAAAGGATCACTGGAGTATTTTTATGAAAAAAGCTTTCCACCCATGGAAGATATTCGGCGCGTCTATAGGGCATTGGGTAGCTATTTTCAGTTGGCAGTCGGTGGCGGATTTGGCAATAGTTTTGATTTTGAAATTGGGCTTTTTGTGGAGCGGTTTAAAATTCCAGTGCTAACTGTTTTTCATAGTTTAAAATTGCTAGAACAGGCGGGTTGGCTAGTGCTGACCGACGCCATTTTTATTCCATCCGTGGTAAAAGTGCGCGTATCCAAAACCGAAATTTATGATTACCAATTAAAACATCCCAAACTGGACTTGGCAATCAAAACCTTGCTGCGTTCTTCGACGGGGATCATGCATAATTACGTCTCCGTTCGCGAGGCACATTTAGCGCGTTATGCGAAGTTATCCGTTCCCGATTTTACTCGTTTTTTAAAAAAATTAAATCAGGATAAAGTCATCAATTATCAACCCGCTAAATCTGCACCGCAAGTTATTTTCACTCAGGATCGCATCGACGCAGACAATCTTACAATAGATCAAAAGTTATATAACTTTCGTAAAAACCGCTACCTCGTGCGGATGCGCAAAGCGATTGGCTACGCCGAAACGCCCTATTGTCGTTCGCAGCAACTCCTCTCCTATTTTGGTGAAAAAAATGCGCCGCGCTGTGGAATCTGTGACGTTTGTTTGGGTAGAACCAAAATGGAATTAACCGAAGAAGAATTTGCGCGTTTCCAACAGAAAATAAAAGATATGCTGCAACGCGATCAGCTTAGTTCACAAGAATTAGTTGAATCATTTTTACCCAAATGGCAAGATCGGGTGCGCTATGTATTGGAGCAATTGATTGAAGCGGGAGAGTTAGAGATCGTAGCAGAAAAATTGCAGTGGAAAAACTGATCGAAATCGGAGTCAAGTCGTCCACTGTCTTTCCGACAGTGAACGTATTAATGGGCAAGGAATACCCGCAACGTCAGAAAGACGTTGGAGGTCAGGCAATGGCACACCATTTTAATCCGCTTTAAACTAACTTTTCCTAGCTGAATTCTGTTACTTTTGCGCGCGATCTGATTTCTATAATTAAATATCTTATTCATTCATTTAATCATTCAGTCATTGACGTATGAGTCCAATTGTAGCTAATATTTTAGAAATTATCAAAATCACCATTCCCGCTTTGGTGGTTTATTATACCGTAAAAACCTTATTACAGCAATATCTTGATAAGCAGTATCAACTAGAAGTCCTGCGCGGACAGCAGCAAGAACGCAATACTAATGCTTCTTTTCCCATGCGTCTGCAAGCCTACGAACGCTTGTCCTTATTTTGCGAACGCATATCCATTCCGAATCTAATGTTGCGTTTACGCGAAGGCGGAATGAACGTGCGCGATTTACGCATTACGATGCTACTTGCGATTCAGCAAGAATATGAGCACAACATCACGCAGCAAGTTTATGTGTCCGATCAGCTTTGGCAAATTGTAAAAATGGCGCGCGATACCACCCTGCAAACAATCGACCACGTAGCAACTGGCTTAGACGACGAAGCTGATGCTAAAATTTTCACCACTGCCTTAATTGAGCACTTGAATACGCAAGAAGGCGATCCATTAGCGACCGCTTTATTAGCCATCAAAAAAGAAACGGCAACAATACTTTGATACACTGGAGGACAGACACTCCTGTCTGTCTTTCGATACCGAATTTCACAGACAAGAGTGTCTGTCTTTCGATACTAATTTTCATCACCAAACTTCACAGACAAGAGTGTCTGTGCTCCAAAATATGCAAGTAGAATTAAAAAGAATAGACGACGCTTTCCACTTGGAAGCAACCAACGAAACGGGCAATACGACACATACCGACGGCTCACCCAAAATCGGGGGCGGCAATAATGCTTTTCGTCCGATGCAAATGGTACTCGCAGCCGTTGGTGGCTGTAGTTCCATTGATGTCATTTCAATTTTAAAAAAACAACGTCAGCCGCTAGATGATATTAAAATTTCAGTAACGGGCGAACGCGATCCAGATGCAGTTCCTTCCATTTTTACGGACATTCATGTGCATTATAAATTGTACGGCGAATTGAATAAAAGTAAGGCAGAACGTGCGATTCGCTTGTCGATGGATAAGTATTGCTCGGTGTCAAAGATGCTAGAAAAAGTGGCAGATATTACGTGGAGTTATGAGATTAATGATGTGGCGCAGGAGAAGGAAGTGTAACCACTTGTATAAAATTTTCTTACTTTGCTGTAGTAACAAATACAAAAAATGTATGCAAATTAGGCAGCTTTGGCGACATGGACTATCTGTAGTCTTTCTCTTTTTTACGTTTTTTCTTCCTGCACAAAAGTTGGATTCAGTTCAACTCCTTCAACTCATAGAACAAGCCGAAGTTTATGATTCTGCTGGTATCGTCGCTGTAAATCGGCTAGGCGGTTATTACTACATGCAGCGAAATCCAGAGCGATTACGCTATTATCTGAATAAGGAACAACAGTACGCCAAGCGTAGCCAATTGCGGGCAAAAATGATCGAAGCCCTATACCATGAATTACTGTTCCACCAGTATTATTCGGATAAGGATTCTGTGATGCAGACGGCAAGGCAACTTATTAGCTATACCGAAGGTGATACCTCTAAATTAGCTAATCGGAATCGTGCGCGCGCTTTTCTACAGATCGCTTCCAAGTTGTACTATAATTACAATTTGGTTGATTCTGCCTACTTTTACTATCGCAAGGCACTCGGAGTAGCACAACAAGCAAATAACAAATCTCAATTTGCCGAAGTTAGTAAAGATCTTATCACGATTTATCGGGAGCAAAAACGCTATCAAGATGTACTCAATTTGGTTGATTCGACCTTCGCAGAACTCGATCAAATGGGCAACGAGAAAACCGTTGAGCGAGCTGTAAAGTACATTAAGTTTGAGCAAGCTATCGCAAGACTTAAGTTGCCTGATACTACCGCAAGCCAAGCCACCTTATACCGGAATTATCTTGATCTTTTGAACTACGAGATCGATCGAGGGTCTCCTGTTTCCACTGTCATTGCTACGTCGAAAATAATTAGTGATTTTTCTGACTATCTTCCACTCGACTCCTTAATTGCATTGGGGGAACGTGCTGCACAAATTGCCGAACAAATAGATAATTACCAAACGGAACTCAATCTGCATCACGGTAAAAATCTGCTCCGCGCGAATCAGTTATCTGAAGCAGAAGCGAATCTAAAATTATTTATTGGCCTGACAACCAATAAGTTACAAAGAAATTACAAACTAACCTCTGCTTACGACGCATTAACTCAAATCTACATTAAAAGCAACAAAGCCAAAGCAGCAGCAGAAACCTTCCAATTATATAAAATGTATCAAGATTCGGCTGCGCTCGACGAGTATCAGACTGAAATAGAGGTGATAGCAGCAAACTACGAAATAGAGAAAAAACAAACCGAAAATCGCTTTTTACAAAAAGAAACAGAAAAACTTAAGGCACGCTCTTTTTATCTAACTATCATCGGAAGTTTACTTGGTTTAGGTCTATTAATTGGCTACTATTTCTTACGGAAGTTTCGAGCGCAAAACAAACGACTCGAACAGCTCGTCGAAACCAAAAATAAAGTCTTTGCCATACTCGCCCACGATCTGAAAGGACCAGTAGCCATTTTTAATAATCTAACGCAAAAACTCAACTATCTCGTTGCCCGAAATGAGACCGATCGCTTATTAAAAATGGCAGATTATTACGAAGAATCAGGGAAGAAGATCGCACAAGTCATTAATAATATCCTCGATTGGGCGATAGCTGAAAAAGATTCTTTCGTGAATCAACCGAGGGAACTTACGCTTTATCCATCAGTACTTGAAACTCTCAGTGAATTCAATCCAGTAATCGCCGACAAACAACTTACCGTAGAGGTTGATGTAGATAAAAATAAACAAATCTATTTCGACCCCAACGCTTTGAAAATTATTAATCGGAATTTGATTAACAACGCGATAAAATTTGCGCCTGTGGGTTCGACGATTAAAATCCTATTCGACGACAAAACTCAAGCACTTGATTTTATTAACGCCGGAACGAGCTTTGATCAACAAACCATCGAACGAGTAAAAAATGGAATCCCCAGCGAGAGCAAATTAGGAAC
>JBGCES010000071.1:0-2211 GCA_045106545.1 Saprospiraceae bacterium | reverse complement strand
TTCTCTGGTGCAAATACCGCTACGCCAATAGTTCGCCCAATGGAAATTGGCAGACAAGAATTTACCGTGGAGATCAGTAATCAATTTGGCTGTACATTTATGGATACCACGGCAGTGGTGGTAGCGGACACGACCGATCAGACGGATTTTATCAGTGCTGCACAGTGTAGCGGCTTAGGCGTACAATTTAGCACAAGCGGTGACAACGCACCTTTTTATCAATGGAATTTTGGTGATCCATTTAACTTCGATCCGACTGCGACTGGCACGAATCCGACTTATACTTATCCCTCTGCAGGCGAATATCTCGTTACAGTTTCGCTACCTGACGATTTGAGTTGTGCTACGGCTTTTGAACAAATGATCACCGTAGGCGAACCACAAATTGAGGTCGATTTTACTGCCGAAGTGAGCGACTGTGGCGAGCGGGCGACAGTTACTTTTATAAATACTTCCGTGAATCAACAAAGTGAAATTATCGCGCAACGCTGGCATTTTCCTAATCGAGTTACCAATGAACCTACGCCTACTTTTAATATTAATAATAGCCAAACCATCGGCGCAACTTTGATCATCACTTCTTCGGATGGCTGTGTAGATAGTTTGTACAAAGAGTTTTCGTTTGAATTATTGGAAAATACCGTTTCTGATACTGTCGCAATTTGCAATGGCAAAGCAACGCCATTAAACCCCGATTTCAATCCAAATTATCAATATCAATGGTCACCTGCTACGGGTTTGGATGATGTGAATTCCGCCAATCCACTGGCAAATCCGACGGAAACCACCACTTATCAAGTAACGATTACGGATGGAAATAATTTATGTGAATTAGTTACAGAGGTTGTAGCAATTGTGCCGACGCCCGTCCGTTTTAGTACGCCGCGTGATACGACAATTTGTGAGAATAGTTTAGAATTATCTGTAAGTGGCGACGGAAATTATCAATATATTTGGAGCACGGATGGCGCGTTTCAAAATATCATAGATTCAGGGGCAACGGTGACCGTCAATCCGTTGGAACGGCAGTTTTATCATGTGCGCGCGACCGATGAATTTGGCTGCGAAGCCTACGAGAATTTTAGCGTCACGAATGGTACTTTGGACTTGCTTTTACCAACCGAACAAACCATTTGTATTAATCACCCGACGCAGTTACCGATTATTAATTTAAACCCAAATTTCCCGACGACTTATCAATGGTCGCCAATTGATTCACTGGATGATTCTACCATTTTACAACCTACAGTAAATCCTTCGGAATCAACTACTTATACCATCAACGCCGAAAATTCATTAGGTTGTCGATTTACGGGATCGACGCGTGTGAATGTCTTTAATTTCATCCCACCTTTAGCAATTTCTACCGATAACGAACGACTCGAAACGCCCGATGATATTGCACAACTGAGCGCAACCATAATGCAAGATTACACCTACGAATGGACGCCTGCAATTGGCTTAGACAATCCCAATATTCCCGATCCCATTGCGCAGCCAACCGAGACGACGACTTACACTTTGACTATTACCAATCGCGATGGCTGTACCAATTTGCGCAGCTTAATCATTGAAGTTTTAAACTTGGAATGCCTACCGCCCAATATCTTTGTACCTCAAGCCTTTTCGCCCAACGGCGATGGAAAAAATGACGTGCTCCTCGTTCGCGGCGTGCCGATAGAATCGCTTTATTTTGCGGTCTATAATCGCTGGGGACAACTCGTTTTTGAGACGGAAGATCAGCAGCGTGGTTGGGATGGAACAGTACAAGGCGAAGCCGTGCCTGCGGCAGTTTTTGGGTATTATTTGAAGGTGAATTGTTTTGGTGGGGAGGAGTTTATTACTAAAGGGAATGTTACCCTAATTCGGTAGGATTCATTCGCAAAATCAATTTAAAAGCTTGCAAGCTTCTTTATTTTTCCCAAATTTTCCTAACTAATTTCAGTAATTTTGGTTGCTCATCTTTCTTCGATTGTTCGGCAATTAACTTCTTCAAATCTCCCCTTGTGTATTTAACAACGTTTTCTTTTTCCCATTCTTCATAGGTTGGCTGCTGCAAATCTGCTCCTCCTTTATGCGGAAATTGGACATATCCCTTTGGCGTTTCAGGTAATTGTGCCTCACATTCTTTAGAACATAAATTCACTAACAAGGGTAAAACATCCGTTCCAATCCATAGAGAAAGCCACATTTGATTTGTAT
The DNA here is from genome assembly GCA_045106545.1 of Saprospiraceae bacterium. Classification (GTDB taxonomy): domain Bacteria; phylum Bacteroidota; class Bacteroidia; order Chitinophagales; family Saprospiraceae; genus JBGCES01. The sequence goes on along the minus strand of JBGCES010000071.1, from coordinate 9 downwards.
TATCGTAGG
>JBGCES010000709.1:0-4070 GCA_045106545.1 Saprospiraceae bacterium | reverse complement strand
CTCATTATGATGACTGATTAATGAAAAAATAAGGGAATAGATTGGATTAGAATTTGCCAAAGGCAGCGGCGCGTAGTCCCACCCACAATCTTTTTAATTATTGCGAGATATACGCCACTGATTTAGAGAAGTTGCACAAATATATATATTAAATTATTTTGATATAACTATTCATACCTACAATTAGGTATATAAATTTTTGTCATTATCTTAAACTTCATCATCTAACAATCATTTGCTTGACAGGAAGTCATCTTTTGGGAGATATAAAAAGTTAGTAAACGCTATTTTTTATACACACAATACTGCATAACAAACTAATGTCAATATTAAATTTGTTAATTTGGTATAATCAAGAAACATTTATACACATTTCAATTGAGATACTTTGAAATATATAAAAAAGAGTATAACTTAGTCTCAGTATAAGGGTATCTCTCTTTTTTGAAACAATAAAAAATAATTTCTTGATAGAAAATACCTCTTTTTTACATTGAGAAAAAAACCATAGGACATAGATACTTGTCTTAAATCCAACTATTAATCTACTTATTTCTTCACTAAATATTATATTATGAATATTACGTTCAATGAATTGCGAACTATCAAACATCAGTTACCCACCGGAAGTGTTGCACGCATCGCCAGACAACTAGATATCGAAGAACAAACAGTTAGAAATTACTTCGGAGCTAAAAAATTCGATGGCGGTGCGACAACTGGCAACCACGTACAACCTGGTCCCGATGGAGGTATTGTCCATTTAGAAGACTCCAATATTTTGGAGATGGCTCGAAAAATTATTAATGACAAACAAGTCGCAATGTCTTAAAATGAAATTAAAGTAGTAGCATTTACAAATTTCATTTTTTCCCCCTCCTACTTACATCTAAGTTATTAGGCGGAATTAGACATAAGTTATTTTTTTGAGAGATTTCCCAAAATCATCACGTAACTTCCTTTCAGTCAGTTACTTAGCTGATTTCAGCAAATCAAAATAACTTATATCTAATTTTTATCCGCCACTTATTTTCCTAACTCTATAATTATTTTACCTAAATAATAGCAAAAAAAAGGAGTTGATCGATTCTCGATCAACTCCTTTTTAATAGATAGATTTTACTTTCTCTCCTAGTTTTCAACCGAAAATACCACCTCTCCCGACCATTCATCGTGCATCTTCAACATTTTTAAATCATCAGAAAACGTTGCCGAAAATGCAAATGGCTTTTCTTGCGCTACGTATTCATAAATAAACGTATCGGTAGGCGGCGCAGGCACTCTATCAAGTTCTGTTTTTTCAATCCATTCCAATACGCCTTCGTCACAATCAGGGACTGGCAGATCATCAATTTCCGCCAAATAGATATAACTAATCCAGTTGTATTTGACGGGAGAAGTTTCAACCAAAGTACCGCAAAACTTCACCTCAGTTAACTGAATCCCCGTCTCTTCGTAAGTTTCTCTAATGGCCGCTGCACGGGGCGTTTCAAACGGTTCGAGTTTTCCACCTACAGGAACATACATTCCCTGATTAGGCGACTTCGCTCTTTTTAACAGGAGAAACTTGTCTTGATGCCGCAAAATAACCATTGCAGCGACTTTTTTTATGCCGAGCATGATGCCTTTATTTAAGTGCCTTGCCATGATTGAAAAGAGCGTACAAGTCGCTCACTATGAACGCTTTGCCACAATTTGACCATCAGAACGTTAGAAGTTAGATAAACGATTGATTATCAATAATCTAACGTCCAGTGTCTAACGTCTAACGTCTTAAATCTGCCAATCTACTTATTAAAATTGTACAATCTACTTTTTCAATACTTTACGAACTACAATGCCTTGTTCTGTTTCAATTTTTAAGAAATAAATCCCTGACGCAACCTGTTTTAATTCACTAATATTCAATTGATTAACGCCATTACTTCGCATTCCAAATTCAGTTTGTCTTACTACCTTTCCTTGAATATCCAACAGTGATATATTTAGTAAAGAGCGCTGTTCTAAATTCAACTCCACCTGTAAGTTATCAACAAACGGATTAGGAGAAACAACTACGTCTAAATTTTCCGCTAAATCGCTGGTATTAGTTGGACAGCTCGTGGAAAAATCAAGCGCTTCTCCGTATTGACTATTGCGAATATTACAGCGCGAACGTACTTGCAAACGGTAGTTGGTACAACCTTCCAATTCTGCGACAGTCACCTCGGTAGCCGTCGTATCAATCCGCGTCCAGCCACCTCTTCCAACGATTTTATAACGCAAAGAATACATCGCTGCATCATTCACTGCATCCCAACGGAAAGTTCCACCAGTCGCACTCACTGCCGAAGTATCAACATTCATGGGTTCAGGGCATTCGCAAGTTGATTCCAAACTACGTACGTTAGAAAAACCAGACATAGAATCTACTGTACATTGAGATTCTATTCTAAAATCATATTCAAAGCAGTTTTCCAAAGCTGGCAAAGAAAATGGTGGCGTATCTACCACGTAAGATATCCAAGCAGAATCGGGATGTGGTCGAAAATCTAAATTATATCCTGTAGCTGCTAAAACGGGTTGCCAATTCACCAATAGGTCGTCTGCGCTACTCCCAGACCCCGTAATAACTTGCAAACCAACGGGTTGATCACAACAACCATCAGTCTTAAAGACGAAAGGAATCGACCAGTTTGCAGAGGTATCTGCACAAGCAGTTTTCACTTCAACTTCATAAGAATCACAGCCTTGCAGCCCACCTAAAGTGATCGGCGATTGCACATTCAAAAGCGTATCCCAAGCTGCTACTCCTTGCAAACGATAACGAAGATCGCTACCAATAACCGAATCAGCCTGTGTCCACATTAATGTTGCTTCCGTATCAGAAGCATCTACAGTTTGAAAACGGTATGCAGGAATGCAACCAGGGCATTCATCCATCAAAAGCTGCATACTATTATTAATATTCAAACGTCCACCCGTTACGGTCAGTCCATCCAGTGCATCGATCGGCTCTACTCCTTCTAAAATATATCTACGCATCAATAACGCAGCAGCCCCTGGATCAGATAATGCTAGTGAAGCTACTTGTGGACAAGGAGCAGAATACAGCAAAGCAACTGCCCCAGTTACGTGAGGTGTTGCACCAGAAGTACCTCCAAATCCATCATAATCATTCATATCTGCCGCTGTGTATGTACCGTCACCAAATGCCCCCAAATCGATGGCTTCTATACCATAACCTGCTTGCGTCACTTTACGATCGTTTCGATTCAAATTAGTCACAGCTACCATATAGTCACTCGGACAAGCCGTAGGTAAATCACCGTCTTCGTCAATATTAGAATCTGCATTTGCCGTTGCTCCCATATTTAAAATACCATGTACGCCGAGCGTATCGTAGAATGCACACCACAACGGCGCACTTGAAGGTTGACCACCATCTACTCCCCAAGATGAGTTAGTTGCTACGACAAAAGCACCATCTCGCCCTCCTGATTCATTGTAGCGTTTCCGCATCTCAAGTGGGTAAGAATAAGCTTCAATTACTTCACTTTCTACGCCTGTACCACCAACCACAATCATCAATTTTACGTCCCAGTTAACACCTGCTACTCCAGTACCATTATTACCTTTTGCACCAATGATTCCAGCTACGGGTGTACCGTGCCAGTTCAAATCGTCAATGTCGTCATTGTTAGTAGCGGTATTGTATCCTTCAAAATCATCTACAAAACCGTTTCCATCATCGTCAATATTATTATTAGGGATTTCACCTCGATTTACCCATAGATTATCGCCAAAATCAGCGTGCGTAGGATCGAAGCCATTATCTACAACGCAGACCACGATTTCATCGCCATTTGCGGTACGACCGCCGGTACTAATATCCCAAGCCAATTCCATATCAATATCTGCTCCTGCTTCTCCTCCTCCTTGCCCTGTATTGATGTACTGCCACTGCTGGTTGAACTGAGGATCGTTAGGAGTGGTAGAACGCAAAGCTAAAATGTGATTTTGTTGTATGGTTTCCACCAAAGGAGAACGATATAAATGTTCTGCAAAAGCAAATTCATCTACTTTAGTAA
>JBGCES010000708.1:0-3337 GCA_045106545.1 Saprospiraceae bacterium | reverse complement strand
TGCCGTATTTAGCTAGAAATTCCATTTCTAGCGTACGCCGCAACAAAAATTGACGGACTGCTTTTGACCAGTGGTTTTGAGTAGAAAGGTAAAGCCATTTTTGGAAAAATAAACTGCGTCCTTGATACATTTTAGGTAAATTATAAACGCTACGTAGTGGATGGATGCGGGTCGAAGCAACTGGTTGGGCATCGGTAGTACTGTGTATCAAATCAACTAATGCAAAACGCAAAATCAAATCTGTATCTTCAGCATGACGCAGTCGTAAATCAAATTTTTCTACATTCTGAAATACCTTTTTCCGTAAGGTGATTCCATTAAAATGAATATATCCTTGTTCTCCTAAAACATATTTTTCAAAGAATAATTCTTTATTAACTACTTGAAAATCAGCTACTTTTATACCTGAGTTATACTGCTGATGCAACTGTTTTGCCTTCTCGTTAGCATAGAAAAATCCGACGGGTGCATAAGCAACTTGCAATTTGGGTTGCGTTTGAAGTAGCTGCCGGGTCTTTAGAAACCGATTAGGTAAATAAAAATCATCGGCATCCAGAAAAGCAATAAATTCGTATTTTGCGTGGTCAATACCTAGATTGCGCGTGGCGGCAGGGCCGTGATTTTGACCATCTGCCCATTGAATGACTTTGACTTTAGCATATTGTGCTTTCAATTCTTCAATAACTTGCAAAGAATCATCCGTTGAGCCATCTTCTATTAAAATAACTTCTGCTGTTTCGGGTTGCTGTAAAGCAGATTGAACCGCCTCAGTGACGTATTGGGCAGCGTTAAAGACAGGTATAATGACGGAGATTTGCAAATTGATTTTTAACTAAAAATAAACATCTGATTTAAATGTCGAATGACATTGCCATAAAAATAGAAAAATTATCGAAACGTTACGTTTTGGGCAATGCCAAGACGGGGAATCTGCGGAGCAGTTTACAATATTATTGGGAACGATTATCAAATAGAGAACAGGATAAAAAAGAGGAATTTTGGGCTTTGAAAGAAGTTTCATTTGAGATAAAAAGAGGCGAAGTTTTCGGAATCATCGGTCGCAATGGCGCAGGAAAATCTACTTTATTAAAAATTTTGTCGCGCATCACCCCACCTACTGCTGGACGAGTTGAGTTAAATGGACGAGTTGCCTCTTTACTAGAAGTTGGGACAGGTTTTCATCCTGAATTGACGGGACGAGAAAATATTTTCATGAATGGATCATTGCTGGGAATGACAGGGCAGGAAATTCGTAGCAAACTGGGTGAAATCGTCGCTTTTTCAGGCGTAGAACGCTTTTTAGACACGCCTGTAAAAAGGTATTCTTCGGGTATGTATGTGCGTTTGGCTTTTTCGATAGCGGCACATTTAGACCCAGAAATATTACTAATTGATGAAGTTCTAGCCGTAGGTGATAGTGCATTTCAAAAGAAGTGTTTGGGTAAGATGGATGATTTTGCTCAAAGCGGACGGACAGTTGTTTTTGTAAGCCACAATATGAATATAATTAAGAATTTATGTAAAAAATCTATACTGCTAGACCAAGGACAAATATTACTAAAATCTGATACTGTATCAGTAATCAAACAATATTTAGCATCTGGAATCCAATCAGCAGCTAGTTTTCAATTTAAAAATACCATCGATCAGATTTACATTAAATCAATTGATTTTCTTAATAAAAACTTATTGAATACCAATATTTTTCAATTTGGTGAACCATTTCAGATCAAAATCACTGTGCAATCCCATATTAGATTAACTAATTTCCATGTGGTAGTCGGAATTAATGACCATTTGAACAATCGTATATTTACTACTCGAAGTGCTGACTTAGGCATTACTTTTTCAATAAAAAAGAATAGCCAACGAGTTATAACGTTGTTATTTGAAAAATCTTTTTTAGCACCTGGTCAATATTTCTGTCAATTCTATTTACGTAGTGGATACAAGAATACACTATCCTACCCCAAAAATGAGCTTAGCTTCAAAATTACCGATACTGCTTCCTTACCCAATTTTCAGGCGCATGGATTATGGGGAAATCTTCAATTTGATGAATCAGTTTTAAAATGGAACTAAATAATCTTAGGAATACGCTCTTGATAAAAAAGAAAAGTATGAAGTATTTATACCAGCTTCATAGAGGAATCCTACCAGATTATTCTACCCTACCGTTCTATCATTATCAATGTGTTTTTATTCACGTTCCAAAAACAGGAGGTGTTTCTGTTGCTAAAGGACTATTCAAAAACTTAGGGGGAGGTCATCGAAAAGCATTAGAGTATAAAGAAATTTTAGGGGCAGCTAATTTTAAAAATTTCTTTAAGTTTGGTTTCACAAGACATCCTGTAGATCGACTTTATTCTGCGTATATTTTTTTAAAGAATGGTGGATACGATTCTACTGATAAAAGCTGGTTTGACGAACATTTAGCTCAATTTCCAACCTTTAGTGATTTTGTATATAACTGGTTAAACGAAGATAATATTTGGCGCAAAAACCATTTTTATCCGCAGTTTTATTTTTTGTGTGATGAAAATAATGAGCTAATAGTTGATTTTGTAGGTAAGTACGAGCAGTTAGAAAAAGACTTCACTTTTATTAGAAAAAGGTTAGGTACAGGTAAGCAATTGCCACACCTAAATCAGACGTCTAACAAATTGCAATTATCTGTTGATTTGAGTACAGAAATAATCGCTCGAATCTGCAAAGTGTACCATACCGATTTTAAACTTTTTCATTATAAATAATGAATAAACTAACCTTCACCGTAGCCATATGTACGTACAATCGGGTAAATATTCTAAAACGATGTTTATCCTCTTTAGCTAAAGCAGATTCGGCGGGTACTACATTTGAAATTTTAGTGATTGATAATAATAGTACGGATTGCACCAAAGAAATCAGTACGACATTTGCTGCTAGATTTCTTCACTTTCGTTATTATTTTGAACAACAACAAGGTCTTAGCTATGCTCGCAACGCTGCTTATCAACTTGCCAAAGGAGAATGGTTGGTTTATTTGGACGATGATGCAAAAGTCTTCGAAGATTTCTTTTTACAGTTACAGCTTGCTTTAAGCAATTTTCCTTTTCCATGTTTTGGAGGTTGGTACTCAGAGTATTATCTACATGAGCGCCCCAAATGGCTACCTATTGGCTTTGGAACTATGACATTACCTCGTCCTGATAGCGGTGAATTGAAAACTGAAATTATTCACGGAGGGATTATGATTATAAAAAAGAGTCTTTTAGAGGAATTAAATGGGTTCGATACAAAACTAGGAATGAAAGGAAAATATATTGGCTATGCGGAGGAAGAAGAAATTCAAGTC
>JBGCES010000707.1:0-1786 GCA_045106545.1 Saprospiraceae bacterium | reverse complement strand
GTTGGAATTAGACATTCCAATTTTTTTTTTTTTTTTGTCATTTGGAGCATTGTCACGCGAAGCTAAAATTGCGCTTTCCAAAGGCGCGGAAATGGCGGTTACAGGAATTTGCTCAGGTGAAGGCGGCATGTTGCCCGATGAACAAGCGAATAACAGCCGCTATTTTTATGAATTGGCTTCCGCCAAATTTGGTTTTTCTTGGGATAAATTAGAAAAGGTACAGGCATTTCATTTCAAAGGTGGACAAGGTGCAAAAACTGGAACAGGTGGTCATTTACCTGGCAATAAAGTCGTCGGTGAGATCGCCAAAGTGAGAAATTTGGACGTAGGACAAACTGCTATTTCTCCTGCCGCCTTTCCCGACTTGAAAACGGTTAAAGATTTTAAGAAATTTGCTAAAAAAGTCAGAAAACGAACGGGCGGCATTCCGATTGGATTTAAAATCGCTGCTTCGCATTTGGAAGATGATATAGATTTTGCATTAAAGGTTGGCGTTGATTACATCATTTTGGATGGTCGTGGTGGCGGCACAGGTTCTGCGCCTACGATTCTACGCGACAATATTAATGTACCTACTATTCCTGCCTTAGCGCGCGCACGCAGACACCTAAATAAACGTAAAGCAAAAGGCGTAACTTTAGTGATTACGGGTGGCTTACGCGTACCCGAAGATTATGCGAAAGCGATGATGTTAGGCGCGGATGCCGTGGCTGTTTCTAATGCTGCGATTCAAGCGATTGGTTGTTTAGGGATGCGGGCTTGTGGTTCTAATAACTGCCCCGTGGGCATTGCAACGCAAAAGGAAAGTCTGCGGCAGCGACTTGAAATTGATAAATCTGCGCAGCAATTGGCTAATTTCTTTGGTGCAGCTACGGACTTAATGAAAGTCATCGCTCGCGCTTGCGGACATGATGATTTTGAGCAATTTAATAAAAAAGATTTAAGCACTTTTGATTACGATATGCATCGCCTTACGGGCATCAAATATGCTGGATTTATGAAGTAAGTAGAAGTGTTGGTCAGATTGTTAAATGGTTAAATGGTGTTTTGTACCCTAAACATTCAACAATCTGACTATCAAACCGTCCATTATCTCTAGTTTTGGAATATTTACTGCTCTCTGAGCAAGTATCTACCAAAGTTTAGGATGAACTATTATTTAAGATATTGAAACTAATTTTTTCTCTGCCAAGTTTAGTATTTCACTACTGAATCTCGTACTTTTGCGCCGATTTTTCAAGTATCTCATAGCTAGAAGATACTGATTTTTAATATAACAATATCGTGCAACGTGCTGACCGTCAACCGTCTGCCGTCCGCCGTCAACCGTTTATAAGATGGTTTATATCACAAGAAGAGAAAGATTTAATGCAGCGCACAAACTGTGGGTCGATGCATGGAGCGATGAGAAAAACCGCGCTGTATTTGGTAAATGTTCCAATAAAAACTGGCACGGGCACAACTACGAACTGTTCGTTACGGTCAAAGGAAAACCCGATCCTGATACGGGTTTTGTGATGGATGTAAAAGTATTAAGCGATTTAATCAAAGAGCACATCACCAAAAAAGTCGATCATTCCAACCTCAATCTCGACGTAGATTTTATCCCTAAAAATCTACAACCTACCACCGAAAACCTCATCATTTTATTCTGGAAAGAGTTAGAACCACACATCAAAGGCTGCCAACTGCATAGTATTCGTTTGCACGAAACAGAGAATATTTATGCGGAGTATTTTGGGGAGGAGGACTAGTAGTTTTGGGTTTTGTATAAACGTTTTATAAA
>JBGCES010000706.1:0-8487 GCA_045106545.1 Saprospiraceae bacterium | reverse complement strand
GATGGAGACGGCGATGGCATCGGCGACGGTTGCGATAATTGTCCAAGCATTGCTAATACCGACCAATTGGATACCGACGGTGACGACACGGGCGATGTCTGCGACGACTGCCCTACATTGACGGGCAGCCCAACTACCGATCCAGATAACGACGGCGTGATTTGTGATAAATGTCCCAATACGTTCAATTTAGGTATCGAATTCGATGGCGAAGCGGACTATTTGGAAATTGCGAATCATCCCGATTTAGTGGTGGCAAGCGCACAGCCGATTACCTTCGAGGCGTGGATAAAACCGACTATGGAAACGCCCACCCAGGGCATTATTGCTTCCATGTATGAAAATTTCAACGTAGCAACTTCTAATTTCTTTATTAATCGCGAAGCGGATGGTAAAATATTGATTACGGCTAACGGAACGAATGTGCTGATTTCAGAAAGCATTGTTCCACTGGACGAATGGACGCACCTCGCGGTTGTCTTTGATGATGACGATTGCGCCTACGACACCAAAATTTTCATCAACGGCGTGCTGGACAAACGCGGAGATTTGAATTATAATCCCAATAATGGTGGTAGAAATTTCCGGATTGGGCAGATGGCAGAACGATATTTCAAAGGTACAATGGACGACATTCGTATCTGGCTCGGTGTACGTTCTGGTAATGAAATTTTGACCAATATGAATACCCAGCTCAATGGCGATGAAGCTAATTTACTAGCGTATTTTCCCATTTATATCGGCACACCTAATGCGCTTAATTTCATTCTAAACGTACAAGACCAAACGGGTAACGGACATCATGCTGAAGTCAACGGCTTCGACCGACGCGGTCTGCAATTTAACGGTACAAGTTCCTACGTAGATATTGCGGATGCCAACCAAATTTCGTTGACGGGCGATTTCACTTTAGAAGCGTGGGTGAAAGTGACTGATTTTAATGCATTTCGCAGTATCATGGGAAAAACCAATAGTAACCAACCCGCACCCTTTGATTTTTATTTAAATCAAACTTCGGGTGCGCCGCGCATTTTAGTGGGTGATGGTAGTACTGCACAGATCGTTGTTGGTACGAATGCCCCGCCCGTAGGCGAATGGGCGCATCTCGCCGTAGTGAAAAGTGGTACTTCCATTACCCACTATCTCAACGGCGTACCAAACGGCACGGGAACAATTACCACTCCGCCCGTTGATAATGACGGTACGTTGCGCCTCGGTACACGCGACGATGAAAGTATCTGGATGAAAGGACGCATGGACGAAGTGCGCTTGTGGAATATCGCCCGCACCGAAAGCGAGATTAACACGACTCTAAATACGGATTTGAATGGTAACGAAAACGGTTTAGTCGCTTATTATCCAATGGATGAAGCCATCAATAACGTAGGCGATCCGGCAGTAACTGTTATTGCTGACCAAACGAGTTTTGCTAATAACGGCACCGCCCAAAACTTCTCCAATACGGGTACGGCTTCTAATTGGGTCTATGGCGCAATTATCGCCGAAGCAGATACGGATAAAGACGAATTGGGCGCACGCTGCGATAGCTGTGAAGGAAAAAACGCTACGGGCGATGATGATGGTGACGGCATTTGTAACGACATCGATCCTTGTGATAATCAAGCGCCACTAGAACGACGCGGAATGTCCTTTGACGGTATTGACGACCGCGTGGATATTCCCGATAGTGACGCGATCGATTTTTCTACTAATCAAGATTTCACAATTGAGTTGTGGGTAAAAATTCCCGCTTTGGCGCAGCCAAATACGCAGGAGGTGGATGTTTCCATTATCGAAAAGTTGAATACAAGTAATGGCTATCCCTACGCCATTCGCTACATGAAAGATAGTAAGAAAATTCGCGTTTTGCGTTTTGATGGTAGTAATAATCCTAATATCTTTTCTAGTACGCAAGTAAATAACAATGCTTGGCAGCACGTCGCTTTTGTAAAAGCTGGCAACACGCTACACCTCTACATCAATGGTCAGTTAGAAGGTTCAACTTCTGATAGTACGACGGGCGATGTAACGGGAACGGGAGTAGTAAATCTAGGTAGCCGTGGATTGGGTCTCTACGCCCAGATGACACTAGATGAACTGCGTTTTTGGAATATCGCCCGTACGGCTACGCAAATCAATGACTTCTTAGATAAAGAATTGACGGGTACGGAAAGTGGTTTGATCGCATATTATCCTTTTAACGAAGGCTTTCCCAATTTGCCAAATACTGGATTTACGTTCCTACAAGAACGGACGCAAAACATTCCAAGCGGTACGCTCTACGGATTTGCGCAAATGGGTAGTCAATCCAATTGGACAAAAGGCGCACCGCTAACTGAAAATGTTGGGCAGAACTGTTTGAATAATGCGCTGGCAATGGAATGGCTCAATTTCACCGCTACGCTCGCTAAAAATCAGCAAACGCATTTGAAATGGACAACCGCGCACGAAAAAGCAGTAGCTTTTTACGCCGTTCTGCGTAGTCTAGATGGTAAGAATTGGGAAGACATCGGTGAAGTTGTAGCAAATAATCAAGCAAGCAATGCGTATCAATTTGTGGACGAAAAACCGCAGATAGGTTTGAATTATTATCGCATTCAGCAAGTAGCAGCAGATGGTTTGGAATCTTTATCGGAGGTAAAAATTATCAAAATCGCTAACTCCGTGGCGTCCATGCAAGTTTTCCCAAATCCAACGACGGCGCAGACGACGGTGCGTTATGAATTGGCGAATCCTTCGCTACTAGACTTGGAATTGTATAATATTAGTGGTCAGCAAATTGCGCGATTAGTAGAAGGACAAAATTTAGGCGCAGGACAGCACGAATTGACGTTCGGAGTAGAGCAATATCAACCTGGTATTTACTTGCTGGTATTGCGGACGGAAGCGGGAGTCAGTACGCAGCGATTGACAATAATGCGCTAGTTTTCTGCGTGCTCAGGTATCGGATTCCTTGGAGGAATCCGATACCTCCCTTTATTACTTTACAAACAAAATCTTCGTTACCGCTGCATCTGGATTTGTTAGGTTTTTACTTGTAGAAAAAACCAAATACACGCCCGTACTCGCGCGTCGCCCATTATAATCATTTCCATCCCAAACCGCTTGTCCACCTTGCGCGCGGGTTTCATAAATCAACTGCCCATTCACATCCGTGATTTTCACGTTTGCATCTTGTGCCAAGCCAGTAATTGCAATCGGTCCATCATATTCTGGGCGTACGGGATTAGGGAATGCATAGATGTTGATAGAATTGGTGCGCCCACCCGTAGTTGCTTCGGTACGATAAGACATTAAACCTTCAGTGGTACCGATAAAAACTTCGCCTGTTGCTTGGCGAATCGTAATGTCCGTAATTGTATTAGATAATAATGGACTGTTATCCACTGTGAAATGGGCGAGTTGATCTTTCCCATCGGGTGATTGGACAAAAACACCGTTGGTGGTACCAAACCATTTATTATTAGCGCCATCTACTGCTACTGCTTTCACTTCATCGCCACTCAACAGTAAACCTAAATTAGTCGCATCCTGATCGGTGATTACTTCAGTCGCATTACAATCTTCAAAGACCTGTGGTCCACATTGGAAAACCACTACTCCACCTGCCGTTCCTACCCAAATATCGCCATCCAAATCAAGCGCAACATCATTCACCTGATTGGTCGGTAGGTCACTATTACTTGCCGTAAATACGCGACAGCGATCATCGCCAGTATCCGCTAAATCGCCTGTATCGTAAACCAGCAAGCCAGTATTTGTGCTACTGGAAGTAAACCACTTAAAACCATTTTCGTCAACCAATACCTCAAGTAAATTCACGTCATTACCTGCACAGCGTAAGGTCGAAAAATTCTGCCATTCACCCGCATTCGTCAATACCGAAAAAGGGCGTTGTGCGGCGTGATTACTCACCCACAAATTATTTTCTCCATCAAAAGCTAATCCACTTACCCGCGTTCGATCCGCATCACCTTGTGGATTATTTAAACTCGAATTAGAGTCATCATAAATCGTAAAATCTTCGCCATTAAAAATGACCAATCCATCGTAAAACGAGCCCGCATAAACATCGCCCGTTTCGGGATGCGTCAGCATAGTATAAAAGTCAAACAAATCAGCTGCTTTAATCGCTGGAGTTGTATTTCGATTAAAGGCTGTCCAATCTCCATCTCCAAAAGAGTAAAATCCTGTCTGGCGAAAGAGGTAATTAAAAGTAGGATTCACACCGCCCGTTGCAACCCAAACCTTATCTTCCGTCACCGCAATATCTTGCACATTATTATCCAACGGCGAATTAAAACTTAGCAATCGACAATCTCCATCATTGATACTATTCGCATAACGAATATTGTCAAACCGATCCGCAAACCAAATCCGCCCTTGCTCGTCCTCTACCACAGCTTGCGGTCGAGCAACACAACCATTTGGTACGGTTTCGATAGAATTATCCGCATTAAATGCCAATACCTTTCCGTCACAACTTCCACATTCATATCCTACTAATAAATGCTCATTTTCAGCAGAAGAAAAAGCCAATTTAAATCCTTCCTCAGTATGTACTTCTTCTACCCTATCATCAATTAATTGATATAAAACATCATTAGCTCCGAGGTAAAGTTTACCATTAAAAACCTCCAAAATAGAAGCGCTATAATCCATTGGTAATCCGACATTATCATTCAGGTAGGTCCAATTGCTAAAATCATCAATATTAAAATTATCCGTCGCTACTCGATAAATACCTTCTTCCGTCGCAATGTAGATTTTGTTATTAAAAACGGCTACATCATTCACTTCTACGCCCGTAAAAGTGGTGAATTCAAATAATCCAGAAACGACATTAAGCCGCGAAATACCGAAAGAGGTCGCTAAATAAACTTGTTCAGCATTTTCTATAAAAATATTATTCACCTCTTTTCGACCAATAATATTATTGAAATTCTTGATGTCATTTAAGGTGATGATTTCGTTCGTTCGTACTAAATCAATTACACTATTATCGTAAACGACAATCAAAGTTTCACTTCCTTGATTATATTTAATTTGCCGTACGCCGACATTACTCAATCCATCAGTCTTGGTTAAAAAATCAACGGCTAAATCTGCTTTATCTAAAGTGAAAATGGCTTCGTTGGTAGCATAAATAACTTGCTCGTTGCTTTGCGTTACTAAAACACCATTGCGAAACGGAAGATAAGATTGCCAGCCACCGATAGGATAAGTTGGCTGGGCAAAGGCTACGTTAGTGAGGAAAATGTAAAATGCAAAATGTAATAAAATGGATATTGGACGTTGGATATTGGATGTTGGATATTTCATCCGTAAATCATTAACAAGAAAAGGTAGCGTCATGAATTGGAGATTTTCGTAAAAGGAGCATTGGAGTTGTAGTCGGTAGTGAAAACCCCGAACTGGTAATGCTTATTGTAAGCTGCCGCGAATTTAAGTGAATTGGATGAAAGGTTATGGATTAAGTACAAAGGGTTTGTGGTACGTGTCACTTCTTTTACCTTTTACCCTTTTTCCTTTACCTATCTGTATAAACTACTTCCTTCTAAATATTCAAAAACGGGTGGCGTGACGAGATATTCAATCGATTGACCCGCTGCGATACATTTGCGGATATAGCTGGCAGAAATTTGCATCAAAGGTGCAGCAAAAAGAGAAACAGAAGGATGGTCTTTCAATTCTCCAAGTTCATAATCGGGTCGTTGGTAAACATATATTTCGTAATCGCGAAGGATAATTTCGTGATTTTTCCACTTATGTAGCGTCGCTAAATTGTCACCGCCCATAATGAGGACAAACTGATAATCTGTATGTTTATCGTTTAGATGTGCTAATGTTTCTACCGTATAGGAAGGCTGCGGTAAGCTAAATTCTATATCCGAAGCACGGAGATTGGGATTGTCATCGATCGCAATTCGGACGAGGTGCAAGCGATCGTGATCGCGGGCGAGCGACTTCTTCTTTTTTAATGGATTTTGTGGTGATACCACCAGCCAGACTTCATCCAAATCTGTTTGGGTCGCCATGTAATTGGCGATGATCAGATGCCCGACGTGAATGGGATTGAACGAACCGAAAAAGAGACCAATTTTTTTCATTTTTCTGGAGCACAGACATTCTTGTCTGTGAATTTATTTACACTCGTGACACCACTATTGTTCGGGGTCGGAAAAATTATTTACACTCGTGACACAGACAAGAATGTCTATGCTCCATTTATTCGATCAGCAGTTCTTCCCCCTTGATAATGACTGGCTCATCTACATCCTCAGTAATCGTTACCAACCATTGATTATCAACCTTTTCTAAGTAAAAGGTATCCTGAAAGTTTTCTCCGTCTTCGGCATATTTACCGATGCAAAATGCTTTATTACCATCTTCCTTACAATTCAAATCAATGAAAGCAGTCGTCATCGTAGAACTTTCCAACAGTTCCCCTGTGATGATGCCTTTTATCATCTCTAAGCGTTCTTGTTCCGCAGCGGTGCTAACGCGCTTCGCTTTGTCGAATTCGTTTTTATCCAAATAAGATTGGTACTGACGGACGATACCTTCGGGTGTCTGTGCGAGTTTCTCTAACACATTTTCAGGGCGCTGTTCAGTCGAATCGGTCTGACAACTCAATAAAAAAAATATTGCTAGAACTAGAAGGGTAATAAAACGCATAGTACTTGTTTTATATTCGGATAGAAACTAAAAATCATGGTAGAAGCTGGCTTCTACCATGATTTAAGAATAGCCAACTACATCGACTATTCAATTTTCTTAATTTAATTACTCAACATCACCGGCATCACCAACATCAGAATCTCTTCACCTTCAACCGTTTCGTCGGGTAATAAAATACCTGCGCGTGTCGGCGTAGAAAGTTCTAATTTGACTTCTTCAGATTCTAAAACGCTCAACATTTCGATTAAAAACTTAGCATTGAAGCCAATTTTAAGCGCATCGCCGTCATAATTACAATCCAATTGCTCCTTTGCCTCGTTGGAAAAATCCAAGTCTTGCGCAGAAATATCCATGCTTTCAGGTGTCACATCCAAAATAACCTGATTGGTGGTTTTATTCGCATAAATCGCAATCCGTTTCAAGGAATTCATAAAGTCATTGCGCACTAGCGTCAACGTATTCGGATTATCAACGGGAATCACAGCATTATAATCTGGATAACGCGCATCAATCAAGCGACAGACCAAGGCAGTATCAGCGAAGTAGAAAAAGGCATTTGCTTTATTAAAAGACATTTTTACTTCACCTGCATTGGGTAGTGAGCCTTTCAATAAATTCAAGGCTTTTTTAGGGATGATAAACGTCGTAGAAACTTCGCTACCTACTTCCGTACAAGTATAACGAACTAATTTATGCGCATCGGTAGCGACGAAAGTCATTTTATTAAAATCCACTTGCACGTAAACGCCCGTCATAGCAGGACGTAACTCATCGTTACTCGTTGCGAAAAGCGTTTTATTAATTGCTTGTGATAAATTTAGCGAAGGAATCGTTACCGTA
The DNA here is from genome assembly GCA_045106545.1 of Saprospiraceae bacterium. GTDB lineage: Bacteria > Bacteroidota > Bacteroidia > Chitinophagales > Saprospiraceae > JBGCES01. Next base: position 966 of record JBGCES010000706.1, on the reverse strand, counting down.
TCTACGGTATCAGGGTCGGGAATTTTAGGGAAATCCTCCCCGTTCTCACCCGCCAAACGATACTTACCGTAAGCAGAAGTAATTTCGATAGCAAAATTATCATCATTAACCGAAAAAGTAATCGGCTGCTGCGGCAATGCTTTGAGCGTTTCTAATAAAATCTTTGCAGGAACAGCTACTGCCCCATCACTATCTGCCATTACGTCAATACTAGTCGTAATAGAAGTTTCTAAATCCGTCGCCGCAATGGTCAGATTACTTCCCTCAATCGTAAATAAAAAGTCTTCCAAAATGGGTAAAACAGGATTGGAACCAATCGCGCCGTTTGCAATTTGTAATCTCTTTAATAACTCGGTAGAAGAAACGCTAAATTTCATATTTATTTTCGTAAATAGTTATAAGAACCAATGGTTAGAAAAGCACTTTTTGCAACCTTTTCTAAAAAGTCAAAAATAGGGCATTCCCATCATATATTCCTAATAAAGAATCAACAGAATGTTGATAAGTTCGCTAAATATTGTGGAAAAGTGCATAAAGCATGGTCATCAGTGTATTTTATCAACAATTTATATTTTCCAGTTTTGCTATACACAAACTCCTATCTTTGCAACCTTTTTATGATAAAGATGTATTCATCATCTATCATTTCTCTTTTTTTCAAGAGAGAAAGTTCATTTTTTATCATTTATATTTTATGCTCAACCGTACCATTGCGCCACCGATTAAAGATATTGAAAAGATTAGAATTCCGACTCCTGTTCGTTACGAGTTAGATAACGGTATTCCAGTATATGAAGTAAATATTGGTACACAAGAGATTGTCAAGTTGGAGGTAATTTTCAATGCGGGGCGACCTTACGAAAAAGTGCAATTAGCCGCACGAACAACGGCGAGTTTACTAAAGGAAGGAACGCAGCAATATTCCGCTGAAACTATTGCGAAACAGATTGATTTTTATGGGGGCAC
>JBGCES010000705.1:0-3106 GCA_045106545.1 Saprospiraceae bacterium | reverse complement strand
CCATTAGCCTGTTCGCAGGTTTTTATCCAGCGGCAGTCATGTCCTCTTTTCAGCCCGTTGCAGCATTAAAAAAGCAATTTAACCCTTCTTTTAACAAATTGAATATCAATTACTTACGCAAAGGGTTAATCGTTTTTCAATTTACCGTCGCGCTTGTATTAATTACAGGAACGTACATCATCGGCGAGCAAATTCAGTTTATTTTAAATAAAGATCTCGGTTTTGCACAGGAGGCGATTGTTTATTCAAAAACACCTTGGCAAAAAGGTGAGGAAAAGAGCTACCAATTTTATCAAGCCTTACAAACAATTCCAGCGATTGAGGCTAGTTCAATGCATTTAGCGACCCCATCTGGTGATAATAGGTCCGTTAATTTATTTGATATTCCCAATAACGAAGAACTTAAAAAACAACTCGTTTATCAAAAATTCATTGACGAACATTACCTCGATTTATTTGAAATCGAACTCCTCGCAGGACGTAATGTAATGCCTTCGGATAGCCTTAATCAAATTGTGGTTAATGAACAATTAGCTCGCCAAATGGGCTACTCCGATGCCGCTGATGCACTCAATCAAACCATCAAGACGGATGATGAATCTTATCCCATTGTTGGAGTGGTTAAGGACTTTCATCATAAAAATCTACAGGTTGCCATCGAACCGCTATTACTGCGCTACGCCGGTTTTAAAAACTACGTGAGTTACAAATTTCAACCGCAAACCGACGGCGCGACCATCGAAAAAACCATCGCCGAAATTGCTGCTATTTGGCAAAATATTTATCCTGAAATCCCGTACGATTTTAGTTTCTATGACGAGTCCGTCGCACAGATGTACGAAACCGAACGCCAAACCGCAAAATTGATGCAAACTGCTACTTTCGTTGCTGTCCTCATTTCTTGTTTGGGTTTATTCGGATTGGTCTCGTTTATGGTCGTTCAGCGTACGCGCGAAATCGGTATTCGAAAAGTGCTGGGCGCATCTGTGGCAAATATTGTCGGTCTATTATCCAAAGACTTTTTGTGGTTGGTTGGCATTGCTATTTTCATTGGTACGCCTATCGCCTACTGGCTGGGTCAACGCTGGTTGGCAGACTACGCCTATGCCATAGAAGTCGAATGGTGGATGTTCGGGTTAACGGCAGCCTTAGCAATTGGCATCGCTTTTTTGACCGTTAGTACGCAAAGCTTACGGGCAGCATTGATTAATCCCGTTGATTCATTGAAAGAAGAGTAACCTGGAGGACAGACATTCCTGTCTGTCATGCCGCTTTAACTTGACAGACAAGAGTGTCTGTCCTCCACTAAAAACCCATTTCCTATGTTTAAAAACAACCTAAAACTAGCTATTCGCAACCTCATTAAGCAACGTTCCTATGCTTTAATTAACCTCTTTGGATTAGCCATCGGCTTGGCATGTACCATTCTGATTGCTTTGTGGATTCAACGCGAGTTGAATGTCAATCAATTTCATACGCACAAGGATGAATTGTTTCGAGTGAGAGAGCATCAAACCTACGGTAATGATATTTACACCTACAGTTCAACGCCCGTTCCTTTGGCGGATGTACTCAAAGCAGATTTTCCTGAAATTACGCACGTCAGTCGGATGGATTGGGGTGGTCGTACGATGATTAGTAGAGCTAATGGTCTCGGTTTCTACGAATCGGGTCACTATGTCGATCCTGATTTTCTGCAAATGTTTTCTTTTCCATTGTTACAAGGTGATGCTGCGTCTGCTTTGACCGAGCCTACAAATATCATCATTAGCGAAGAATTAGCAGCTAAATATTTTGCGAATGAAAATCCCCTTGGACAAATATTAACGCTCAATAATAAAGATGAATATACCGTATCGGCTGTTCTAAAGACAATACCAGAAGCCTCTACCATAAACTTTGATTTTCTTATTCCTTTTGAGCAATTCATTGCTCAAAACAGCGAAGATATTTATTGGAACAACAATATGGTACAAACTTATTTTCGGACAGTTCCCAATACCGATGCAGCCCACATTTCTAAAAAAATCGCTAATCTGGTTGTCGATAATGGTCAAAGCAATGTAGAATTACTCGCTCATCCGTTGAAAGATTGGTATCTACGAGCCAATTTCAAGGATAAAAAAATAGTAGGCGGTAATATAGAGCGGGTACGACTTTTTGGAATCATTGCAATATTTATTTTACTAATTGCAGGCATCAATTTTGTAAATCTAGTGACTGCTAAATCCGTCACCCGCGCCAAAGAAGTGGGAGTCAGAAAAGTAATGGGCGCAACAAGAGGTTCGTTGGTAGGTCAATTTCTTTTTGAAAGTGTGATTCTAACTTGTTTAGCAGGTGGACTTAGTTTAGCAATGTTATCGTTTACTTTACCTTATTTCAATACCATTTTCAAATTAGAATTATCACTGTTGGGGGCAGGCATGTCTTTCTGGGCAACAATGGCAGCTATCGTTTTAGCAACTGGGTTATTAGCAGGCATTTACCCATCAGCAGTCATGACTAAATTCCGTCCAACGCAAGTTTTAAAAAACCAATTATCCACGGGAAGTAGTGGTGTTCGGTTACGCAAAATTTTAGTAACGGCGCAATTTGTTATTTCTATACTACTCATCATCAGTACCATCATCGTTTACCAGCAAGTCGAACTGATCAAGAACCAAGATTTAGGTTACACCAGGGAAAATTTATTACAAATAAGACTCAATAGTGAATCTTATGAAGAATATGATATTTTAAAAAATCAACTCGCCCAAATACCCGAAGTTCTCGCTGTAAGTAGTACCTCTCAAAGCATACATTCCTGGGGAAGCAATACGAGTGGTGTAAGTTGGGAAGGCAAAGATCCAGAGAGTAATATTTTATTTCAAACCATCCCCACAGATTACGATTTCATCAACACCATCGGAGCAACTTTAGATAGTGGGCGTGATTTTTCCCCTTCCTTCGCCGATTCTACCAGTTTTATTATTAACAAAACGGCCGCAAAGGCAATGGGACTAGAAGATCCGGTTGGAAAAACAATTTCTCTATCGGATACAGAAGGGCAAATCGTAGGATTGGCTACGGATACCGGCGGCGGATCCAGTTTTTCGATGCTGCGCAC
>JBGCES010000704.1:0-4725 GCA_045106545.1 Saprospiraceae bacterium | reverse complement strand
CAATGCCTGCTCCGAAGTATTTCGGAGGCAAAAAACGTAGACATAGCTTGCTATGGCGAGGCTTTTTAACGCAGTATTAGGGCAAAAGAACATAAGCTAGATGCGGAAGTTATTATTTGACCGTTACTTACTATGAACGATTTGCCACAATTTGACAATTAAACCATTTCGTCCATCTACTTATTTCTTCTTTGCCAACTGCAATAATCGTTCTTTGCCGTTTTCCTGCATCCGCAAATACAAGGAATCTACCGATAGCAATTGAATTTCTACTGCTTTCTCGGTCGAAGCACGGTGCGTGGTATCAATCGTAAATAAAAAGCGTTCATCTACGAAATAACTACCCGACTCGCGGTAGTTTAGCGTACTGGTATAATGATAATTGTTGTTACTAAAGGAGAGCGAAATTTCATTCAAATCCACCTCTATCGACTTACCTTCTTCGTACAAAGCCGCAGCCTGCCATTCTCCAATTAATAAATCATCATCAACGGGTGAACAACTAAAGATAAATAATAAAAGCGGGAGTATATAAAGTAGTTTTTGCATTTTTATTGGCAATTGTTTATTCAATTTTATTCAAACGCAAAGATAAGCTCAATCACTCTTATTAAGAAGTTAATTAGTTGTTAGTCTATTCTTAAAAAATCCCCGCTGTCAATCGCAATACATTATTGACTAAATCAAACCAATTTTCGTGTGGATCATTGGTAGAAATCGCAATCGAAATATCCTCACTCGGTACATACATCATCACCGACCGATAATCCATCAATGATCCAGTATGTCCATAATGCACGATGCCAAATTCTTCCCAAAGACGCGTTCCTAAACCATAATCATCGCCTCCCAATGCGCCTCCGTAATTTTGAATCATCTGATCTACATTCATCGGACTCAGATAGTTGCCACTAAATAACTGCTGGCTAAAACGCACTACGTCCTGTGGAGAAGAAACCATTGCCCCCGCTGCTCCTGCCGCAGTCGGATGATATTCGTAACTCCGTGCATTCAGTGCTAAATTATCGATCTGCTGTCCAAAATCGCTATAATCATCATAAAAAGTCTGTGTCAATCCAAGGGGTTCGATCAGCTTTTCGTTAAAAATAGTACTCAAATCTTGTTGTAAAGCACTTTCGATCACTGCGCCCATTAAATAGATCCCCGTATTGGAATATTCGTAATCCGTGCCTGGTGTAAACAGAGAATTGAACTTACTAGCGTAATCAATAATCAAGTCATTGGTCCACTCCCCTTCTGTATTTGAAGTGCTGTAAAAACTGCTCATATTCAAATGATCAATCAAACCAGAACTGTGTTGCAACAACTGCTCAATAGTGATCAGCTCACCGTTTTCCATTTCCGATACATCGAGGTAATCAGCAATATTATCTGTCAAATTAAAATGCCCTTCTTCTACTAATTTCAGTGCAAGCGCCGCAGTAAAAGTCTTACTCACACTCGCAACTCGAAACTGTAAGTCAGCATTCATTTCTAGATCTTCATTCAGTGGACTCGCATCGCCAAAAGTAGCCGTCACCAGTTCTCCATCAGGACTAATTAGTGCAGCAGAAACTCCCGACATGCCTTGAGTGGAAGTTAAAAATTCGCCTCTCACAAAGCGCGTAAATTGTTCCTCCACTGTCTGTTGTACAATGACGGTCAGTTCCAAATTCCGTTCTGTAACTTCCTCCCCATCGTTAGCAATGATTTTTAAATCATATTCTCCTGCGTCATCCCGAGTGGGCGTGCCTGCAAGCAGTAATGAGGTAGCATTAAAATCCAACCAATCTGGTAAATTTTCAATCGAAACGGATACCGCATCACCATCTGGGTCACTTACTACTATCGTCAATTCAAACGGTTCGTCTGCATTTACATTATAACTTCTATCTACAGTAATAGTTGGACGAATATTTGGTGTCACCAGTGGTTCTTTTTCACAAGCGGTAACCAACAGAAGAAGAAATAATAACAGTAAAGTGGAGAAGTGACGCATATAAATAGTTTTGTTTTAAGCCGTTCAGTTAATCAATAGTCTTATTCGTAACAACAAAGATAGTCTTGTCGGACTAGATTAAAAACTTTCGGATCCAGGCAGACCGGGGGTAACGACTTGTTTGCGACTACGCAACTGTCCATCCAAGAATTGTTCAATTTTCTCAGTAATTACCTTAGCTTCTACTAAAAAGCCATCGTGACCATAAATAGAATCAATAATATTGAAATAGGAATCGGGAATATGTTCGGCAAGGAAGGCTTGTTCATCAATCGGAAAAAGAAAATCGGATTGAATACCAATCACTAAAGTCCGTGCACTAATTTGCTGCAAAGCGGCTTCTACATTATCACGTCCACGTCCAACATTATGGTTGTCCATTGATTTGGATAATGAAATATAAGCGAAGGGCTCAAAGCGATCCCATAATTTTTTGCCTTGATAACGTTGGTAAGAACTCGCGCGAAAATCGTCTAGCTGTTTATTATCTTTTTCGCTTTGTGATTGCTGATAGGTCATATAACTGCGATAAGAAATCATCGCAATCGAACGCGCGGCAATTAAGCCTGCTTTACCCGCATCGGGTTGATCAGTATATAAAGTAGGGTCAGCTTCTAATGCTAACCGTTGCGATTCATTAAAGGCAATGCCCCACGGAGAATGTTGCGCATTAGTAGCCAGTACGCATAAGTTTTGAATCAGTTTGGGGTCTAAAATTGCCCATTCCAACGCCTGCTGCCCGCCCATACTGCCACCAATCAGCAAATGAATTTTTTCAATCCCTAAATGCTGTTGCAGTAATTGATGCGAGCGCACCATATCGCGGGTAGTGACAATTGGGAATTTTTTGCCGTAAGGCTGCCCCGTAGTCGGATTGATACTTTGTGGAGCAGTTGCGCCGTAGCACGATCCCAGCATATTGGCACAAATAATAAAATAGTTAGCGGGATCAAATATTTTTCCCTCACCCACTAATCCATCCCACCAATCCAAAGCATCACTATTTGCCGTCAAGGCGTGACAAATCCAGATAATATTATCGCCTTTAGCGTTTATTTCGCCATAAGTATGATACGCAATTTGCAATTCGGGCAGCGTTTCACCGCATTCTAATTCAAAAGGCTGATTGATGAGTAATTCCTGTAACAAATCTTCTTTTTAATGTGTAATGTAATATAGGGTAAACAGTTGAAGGTGGACGGCAGACGGCTCGCCGTACTTAATGCATAATGCATAATATGTAATTCACATCAAAGTGATATTACACATTATACATTATTATTTAATAGGTTTATGTATCTGTTTAGATTTATGTAAGTCGCTCATTAATAAAGATTTGCAACTACAAACTACTAACTCAAATACTACCAACTTACGCTATACTAGGCTCTTGAATCAATGCAAATGCTTGCTCAAAATCAGCTTTAATATCGTCAATGTGTTCGCTACCTACCGAAACGCGCAACATCGTAGGCGATACGCCTGCTGCTGCTAATGCTTCCGCAGAAAGCTGTTGGTGCGTCGTAGCTGCGGGTTGAATAATCAACGTTTTTGCATCGCCCACATTCGCTAAGTGACTCACTAATTTCATATTATCAACCACCGTGGTCGCGTTTGCTTTATCGCCTTTTAAGATGAAAGCGAGCACTCCGCCAAAACCGTTGCGTAAGTATTTTTTCGCATTATCGTGCCGTGGATGACTCTTCAAACCTGCGTAGCTTACACTTTCCACCAACGGATGTTGTTCTAACCATTTTGCCAATTCTAGTGCATTATCTACAGTACGCTGAACGCGTAAAGACAACGTCTCTACACCTTGCAATAACATAAATGCATTGAATGGACTTAGTGCTGGACCGAAATCGCGTAGTCCTTCCACGCGCGCGCGAATGGCAAAGGCGATGTTTCCGAAAGGTCCGTCTGAACCAAATACTTCCCAGAAATTCAAACCGTGGTAACCTTCACTTGGCTCACTAAATTGTGGGTATTTTCCATTACCCCAGTTGAATTTTCCACTATCTACAATGATACCACCAATTGACGTTCCATGACCGCCAATCCATTTGGTCGCAGATTGTACTACCACAGACGCACCGTGTTCAATGGGACGACAAAGGAAACCACCCGCACCAAAAGTGTTGTCCACAATCACGGGAATATCGTGGTCGTTAGCTACAGCAACGATGCCCTCAAAATCAGGTACGCTAAAACTTGGATTCGGTAGTGTTTCAAAATAAATTGCCTTCGTTTTTTCATCGATCAACTTCTCGAACGAAGAAGGTGAATCGTCTTCTGTAAACCGTACCTCAACACCCAAGCGTTTGAACGCTACTTTAAATTGGTTATACGTTCCACCGTATAGATTAGCACAAGAAACGAAGTTATCTCCCGCTTCACAGATGTTATTCAATGCTAAAAATTGCGCGGATTGTCCCGAAGCAGTAGCCACTGCCATCACACCACCTTCCAATGCCGCGATCCGCTTTTCAAATACATCCGTCGTCGGATTCATAATCCGCGTATAAATATTACCAAATTCTTGTAGGGCGAACAACTTCGCACCGTGCTCAGAATCTTTAAACGTGTAAGAAGTGGTTTGATAGATTGGCACCGCGCGTGAGCCGTGATCGCCTTCAGGCTGATAGCCACTATGCAAGGCAATGGTGTCGGGATGGTAGAACGAAGATTTACTCATAGTGAATTATTCGGTTTGGGTGTAATGGGTC
>JBGCES010000703.1:0-2891 GCA_045106545.1 Saprospiraceae bacterium | reverse complement strand
TTCTTTCTTAGTCGGTTTGATGAAGAACTCACCGTAAGGACCAGAAACGGTTACTTTATCACCTGGCTTTTGGTCAAATACGTAAGATGAACAAACACCTGGGTTAACGTTCAACCAACCACCATTTTTGCGATCTGGTGGAGGCGTTGCAATACGAATATTCAGTTTTACAATATTACCTTCAGCAGGGTGATTTGCCATCGAGTAAGCACGGAATTGTGGTTCTGGATTTTTCATTTTCAAATCCCACAAATTGTACTTGTCCCATTCTGATTTGAATTTCAATTTATCATCATGAAATTCTGGGTGTGCGTCAATGTTGAAGTTTTTATAATCAACCTCAACTACTGGTACATCAATCTGAATGTAACCACCGGGTTCGAAGTCTAACTCCTCTCCTTCTGGTAACTCTACTACAAATTCTTTGATAAAAGAAGCTACGTTGTAGTTAGATTTAACGGTACATTCCCACTTTTTGATACCAAAGATTTCTTCTGGAATACGTACTTCCATATCTTCCCGTACCTTCACCTGACAAGCTAAACGCTTATTCTCTGCTGCTTCCTTACGCGTTAAGTGGTTCATTTCCGTAGGTAATACATCACCGCCACCTGCATCAACGTGACATTCACACATCGCACAAGTTCCACCACCACCACAAGCAGATGGTAAGAAGATATTTTGCTCACTTAATGCAGCCAAAAGGTTTGCACCAGGCTTAGTTAAGATAGGATTTGCCGTGTCGCCATTAACGATGATTTTTACATCGCCTTGAGGAACGAGTTGCTTACGTGCATAAATTAGCATGAATGACAATGCTAAAATAACGGCAGTAAAGACCAAAATGGAAAAAACGATAATCATTATGTCCATAACGTATAGTTGATTTAGTTCTTTGATTAATTTCGTAAAAGAGTTATCCAAAAATATTCTCTTCGCTACCCTACGGTCGCTCAATCGAATTATTTTGTGTCTAACACGAAATTTGTCAAAGAACGTTTTATTTTAAAAAGCAGCTTGATATAAAACTGCTCTATTGATTTCGTAAAGTTCTAAACTTTCAACAAGAATTGAAAGTCTATGTTTTCAATTTTATACCTTTTGACAAAGGCATTACTTAGACGTTATCTCTAACGTCTCTACACAGGTTTCTAAAATGCTCCTGGATCAATTCCCATCAGACTCATAAAAGCAATTCCCATCAATCCAGTTAAGATAAATGCCATACCTAGCCCACGTAGGACAGGCGGTACATCTGAGTAACGGATTTTCTCACGGATGGCAGCAATCGCAATAATTGCCAAGAACCAGCCGAAGCCACCACCAAGACCGAAAGCAACTGATTCCGTAAAGTTATATTCACGGGCAACCATGAATAAAGAACCACCCAAAATCGCACAGTTTACCGTAATTAGCGGTAAGAATATACCGAGTGAGTTATATAGAGAAGGTGAGTATTTTTCTACAATCATCTCTACCAGCTGCACCATCGAAGCGATTACCGCAATGAAAAGGATGAAACGTAAGAAAGTCAAATCGATACCTAATAAACCACCTTCACTCAATAGATATTCGTGAATCAACCAGTTGATTGGCATCGTGAAACCCAATACGAAGATAACCGCTAGTCCTAAACCGAAAGCAGTATTTACGGTTTTAGAAACGGCTAGGTAAGAACACATTCCTAAGAAATAAGCCAATACTAAGTTCTCAACGAACGCGGCTTTGATGAAGATATTAAAAAATTCGCCCATTTTTATTGAATTGGAGCACAGACATTCCTGTCTGTGAAGTTGTTTTTAGTAATTGTGTAAACGTCAATGATTTCACAGGTTAAAACCTGTAATCATTACGATACATCAACCAGTTTCGTGTTGTAACTACGCTGAATCCAAATAAAGATACCAATCACGAACATTGCTGCCGCAGGCAATACCATCAAGTTATTATTAGCGTACCAACCAAATAACATACTAGTAGTCGTATCAATCATGTACGCATCTGTTCCCCCGATAATTTTCAACTCAGCAGGGCTACCAGCGAACAATGTTCCTTTACCAAATAACTCCCGAACTACAGCTACTGCAATCAAAATGATACCGTAACCTAATCCATTACCAATGCCATCTAAGAAAGAGCGCCAAGGCTTGTTTGCCATCGCAAAAGCTTCCAAACGTCCCATTACAATACAGTTCGTAATAATCAAACCGATATAAACAGATAATTGCTTATAAACTGGATAGTTGAAATAACGCAATGCTAACTCTACAATCGTTACTAAAGAGGCAATAATTACCAATTGAACGATCATCCGTACACTTTTCGGAATGCTATTTCGTAGCAACGAAGTGAACAAACTAGAAAAAGCACATACGAAAACTACCGCTACAGAAATTACTACCGATGGAAGTACCAAAGAAGTTACCGCTAAGGCTGAACAAATACCTAATACCTGTACGGTAATTGGGTTATTGTCATTCAACGGATCCGTTAATAACTTTTTTTCTTTGGTTCCAAATAAAGGTTCTGCTGCTGTATCTTTTGTTAATGTCTCAGCCATTTTTTTTATATAAAGGTTAAGGGAAAAAGGTCAAGGGTGAAAGGTACGGGATATCCCTTGACCTTTTACCCTTAACCCTTAGCCTATTAATTTTAATTCATAATCTCTTTAGTGTTCTTACGTACTCCTTTTAAATAAGGCTCGTAGTAAGAAATACCGCGTTGTAACATTTCCGTTACTCCATCAGCGGTAATAGTGGCTCCAGAAATTCCATCTACTTCATAAGTAACGCCATCACGTGCGCCTCCTTTACGAACTACGATTGCTTTGTAAAGACCGTTATTATCGTAGATCTGCTTACCAATAAAATTTTCAGAAAAGACTGGATTAT
>JBGCES010000702.1:0-8624 GCA_045106545.1 Saprospiraceae bacterium | reverse complement strand
CTTTCCGAAATCTTCCATCTTTAGTAATTTCCTCCAGCAATGCTTTTTCAAAATTGTATTGATAACGTTCCTCCAACAGTTCTTTCATATGTTTTTTAGGTTCTTTGACAAATTCCATGAAGGAGTCAGTCAAAAATGTTCTCTGCGCTACCCTGCGGTCGCTTTCTCGAACAATTTTATGCCTGACATAGAATTTGTCAAAGAACGTTTTTTTATAATCAAAAAATAATTTTCTTATTGGAGACTTATTTTTTGAACGTTTCTAGATTCGAGTTTCCACTTTGAATACACGCCCAAAATAATCTGTCAACTCACTGATAATCATATCTTTATCTTCTTCCATTTCAATACCTGCGAGTATTTTTGCGAGTCGTTTTTTATACTCGATTTGCATAGTTCTCCCAATTTGAATGCGTTGTGCCTGCGGCGAGCCTGCGCCATGCATACTTTCAGTTAAGTAACCAACGGCATTTCGCCCGAGCGTCATGTTTTCAATTAAACGTAACATCCGCATACGGTCTTCGGTTGGCACATCGGCACGACCTTTAAGATATTTTTTTAATAATTTACCAATTTCGGGATGCCGAAAATCTTGTTCGCTCGGCAATGTAGCCACCAAACCACCCGCTAAATCTTGCGCCAAACGCCCAATTTCATAAGGCATTTTCGTCACGTGATGTTTGCAGCAATTTGCCAACATTTCATCGCAAATATACGCGCCTGACTTCGTTTCATAACCTTGATAACTCGCTGCGATTCCCATCCCGTAAACTGTCTCGTTGAGGTGTGTCATTTCGACCAATTTATCTTTAATATGCGATGCTTTGGTGATGCCATTCATATCCGCAATATTAGCCGCCGCACCAATTAGCACATCCCCTACTCCACTTTTACAGACGTAAGATCGCCGATGATAAGCCGTAAATCGCTCCACCAACATGGCAGCAAAATCATATTCGCCATCCATAAAAATATATTCGTTTGGAATAAATACATTTTCGAAAATAACCATTGCCTCTTGTCCACCGTATTGCGCATTTCCAACATCAATACTACCTGCTTCCATACTACGCGTATCGCAACTTTGGCGACCATAGATATACGTAATGCCCTCAGCATCAACGGGTACTGCGCCAACTATCGCAAATTCACAATCTGCCTCTTTTAGACGCATCGTGGGCATGACAACCATAAAATGTGAGTTAATACAACCCGTTTGGTGCGCTTTCGCGCCCGTAATGTAAACGCCTTCCGCCGTTCTTTTTGTAATTCTGACAAACAAATCTTGGTCGGCTTGCTGATGTGGTGCTAGACTACGGTCACCTTTCACATCGGTCATCGCGCCACCGACTACGTAGTTGTAGCGATGCATTTGCGTAAGAAAATCCTTTAGTTTATTGTGGTAATTTGTTCCATGTTGCTCATCCATTTCATAGGTCACAGAATAGAGCGCATTAAACGCATCCATGCCCACACAGCGCTGAAAACATGTCCCCGTCAACTGTCCCAATTTACGCTGCATTTTATTTTGTAATACCAAATCATTAGCATCCGTACAAACGTGCAAAAAGCGGCTGATCCGCTCACCAGTAAACGGCGAAATAACCGAAGCCAATTCAGGTGCAGCAATGGCTAAATCATACGTTTTGGCAACAGCATTAATGGAAGGTCGCATCATCGGATGCTCGGTAGGATCGTCCACTAATTCACCAAAGAGGTAGATTTTTAAATCCCGATTGCGGAGCGATTCGATGTAATCTGCTCCGTTATTTATTTTTTTAGTAGTGCTTAGGTCTGCTATCATATTGAAACTTTTTTTAACTAGAATTTCAAAGATAGTGGAATTAATAGGAAGCAGAATAATTGGTTGACTCAAACCATACATTCATTCATTAGAATTTACCACGAAATCAGCTGTAATCCGCTCGTGTTTGGTAAAGATGACTATATCAATATCCCAGTTGGTTTTGCTTCTTTTCCTAAAGAAATTCCGACTCCTCCTCGAAGTTACATAGAAAAAGGTTTAAATATTGTTCACTGGTCAAACTTCCCAGATGGAGGACATTTTGCTGCCTTGGAACAGCCAAAGCTATTGGCTGATGACATCGTATCTTTCTTTAGTAAATTGAGTTGAGTGAAATAAAATAAGTATTTAGAATTTGTCTTCTGTACAGGAAGTGGATTTAGTTTTTAAGATTTGTTGCCTCCCAATTTATTTACTAATTTACACGGTATTAAAAATGAATAGACATTTTCTCTTCTCTCTATCTATTCGGATCAGTTTAACCAAAATATAAATCTCTAAACTATGCAACAACTTAAAGTAGGTTTACTGGGTGGTGGCTCATGGGGCACGACCGTTGCCTCGCTCGTAGCTCGTAATGCGCCCACCAAAATCTGGGCGCGTAGTGCTAGTACAGTAGATGACATCAACCAAAATCATCGCAATTCCAAATATCTTCCTACCGCAAAATTAAATAAAAATCTACGCGCTACTTATACCATCAAAGAAGCGGTAGAAGATGCCGATGTCATTATCATGGGCGTGCCTGCGCAAGTATTTCGTCGAGTCTTAGAAGATGCCAGACCTTATATTCGCCCGTGGGTACCCATCATTAGTTTATCGAAAGGTATCGAACGCGGTACAAATATGCGCATGACCCAGATTATCGAATCTATTATGCCTGGTCATCCCGCTGGTACATTGACTGGACCTAATTTAGCTCGGGAGATTATGGCGGGGCAAGCCGCAGCGAGTGTAATTGCTATGGTAGATGATCATATCTCTGCTTCACTGCAAAAATTATTCAGTACAGGTCTATTTCGGGTTTATACTAATACCGACGTGATCGGTTGTGAATTGGGTGGTGCATTAAAGAACGTCATTGCGATCGCGGCGGGTATGGGCGATGGTGCTGGTGCGGGTGATAATACACGAGCGGCAGTTATCACGCGTGGGCTAGCCGAACTGACTCGACTTGGCGTAGCGATGGGTGGAAAACCCGAAACTTTCTCAGGTCTAGCAGGTATGGGGGATCTAGTAGCAACCTGTAACAGTACCCAAAGTCGTAATCGAACAGTTGGGTTTAAACTGGGACAAGGGCAAAAATTAGATGATATTATCAGCGAAATGTCCATGGTCGCGGAAGGGGTAAAAACCTGCGGCGTGGTGATTGAATTAGCTAAAAAATATAATGTAGAAATGCCCATTACCGAAGAAGTATTTAAGGTTATCAGTGATGGCAATTCCGTGATGGATGCTTATCGCGGTTTGCTTCGTCACGAAATTGGAGCAGAATCTGAACCGGGGTAAATTACGTTTTCTATGAACCAAGCGACAGCGATTTTTAATGAAATGATGGAAAAAGACTACTGTAGTCAATGGCTTGGTATTGAAGCAGTAACACTGGACGAGGGGCATTGTCTAGTAAAAATGACAGTGCGCCAAGAAATGCTCAATGGATTTGGTATTTTGCACGGTGGCATTGCTTTTACCTTCGCCGATAGTGCGTTTGCTTTTGCGGCAAATTCGTACGGACGATTAGCCGTTTCTATCAATGGCAATATGAGCTATGCAAAATCGGCAACTGAAGGCGAAGTCATATTTGCGGAAGCTAAAGCACTCCACGTCGGTCACCGCACTGCGGATTTTACGGTAGATATTTATAATGAAGCGCAGGCAAAATTGTACTTTTTTCGAGGAACGGTCTATCGAACCAGTAAAGAATTGATCGATAAATAATATTTTAAATCATTGATATTGAGTATTTTAACAGTTAAACAATAACTAATTTATAAAAATGAAAAACCTATTTTTTCTAAGCTTAATCCTTCTTTTTACGGCTTGTTCTTCTTCCGTGTTAAATAAAGAGTATAGCGAAATTACCTACAAGAATGCCTACAAAAATTTGTTTGCAGATAAAGAATTAGCAAAAGCAGATGCTGTTCTAATTAATTATGCTATTCTGCGTGAAGGCGAAAATTTGGAAGGAAAAACCTTTGGCGAAATAAAACAACTCGCTGAAAAATACCGCAACGACGGTCGTCCAGAAGCAATTGGATTTAATACCAATAGTCCAAGCACAAAGATCGTAGCCAGTACCGAAAATGAAGGTATGGGTCTAGTTCGCGATCCAAATAACGAGAAACGGATGACAAAAAAGATTAAATTCAGTTGTACATATTCTAATCCGACGGATAAGTTAATGGCAATTGAAAATACCACTTTTGTAATGCGCGGTCCGCTTAAAGATCATATCACCACGGTTGCTTATGAAGTAAATTGTAAAGTAGCAGCAGGAGAAGAGTTAACCGTTTTCTTTGTGGCGGATTCTCGTAACATTCGCGATAATTTGATGCACAATGCCTACACCAAACAGACAAATATCATGTTCGATGAATGGGCAGGTAATATCTCTATCCAAGCCAGTGGAATCGGCACGACGGCGCAGTCAGCACGTAGTTTTTCAGACTGTTTAAATGATGGTGCTCGGCGAGAACCATTTTTCACCTTGAAATTTTCTGATTTAAAAGATGCACGGATGGGTGGAAAAACTTATTATGACCAAGAGATGTCGGACGAGCCAGTGAAAATGTAGTAAAAGTGATTAGTTACTAGTGACTAGTAATCAGACCGAACTTTATACTGATCACTAGTCACTAATAACTATCATCCCTCTATTCGTTTCGTTCTTTCCCTCAATAACGCCATCACCTCCTCCTTCGTACCATAACTTCCGTTAATATTGACAAAGTGATCG
This sequence comes from Saprospiraceae bacterium, assembly GCA_045106545.1. Lineage (GTDB taxonomy): Bacteria > Bacteroidota > Bacteroidia > Chitinophagales > Saprospiraceae > JBGCES01. Next base: position 3,864 of record JBGCES010000702.1, on the reverse strand, counting down.
GCTAATCTTCCGTAGTTTTTAGTCACCAGATAAAACCAAATTTGATTGTAATCTAAGCCTTCAAATACGACTGCCTTTTGTCGAGCATATTCTTGCGCGTTTTTCAAAAAATCGTTGGGCATATCCGTCCAGTGCATGTGCGGACGTAAGTGGTGTCCAATGTGATAACCGTCATTAAAACACTTTTTATTATAATCGTTATTGATACAGGTAATGCTATTACGGTAATTATTTTCTGGCGTAGCGGCATCAATAAAAGCATGTTGTGCCCAGTTGCCCGCCATCATAAAAAAGCGCACCAATAGTACAGGAACAATAAAGATTAGAAAGGCAGGAAGTGGATTAAGGTATAATAATGTACCAATAAACGCATAAAATCCCAACTCTCCGATTAACGCGCGGCGCATCAATTTGCGCTTACTTCTTTTTTGAAAATAATAAATCAATTCCCAAATGCCAATCATGATAAATCGTCCAAAATAGCGCAGAAAATCCACAAAACTATCGCGCTGAAAGCGCAGCGTAGAACTCAAATCTTCGTGCATATTATTCTCTGCATGATGCATCCCGATGTGATGACTAAAATAGGTGTCAGGTGATTGTCCCACAAAAGGACATAACGCCCACGGAATCAGGCGGTTCGCCCATTTATATTCCCGTTTAAATAGAACGCGGTGACTCGTATTATGTAGCATCAAAGTAAACGGTCCCGCTGCCAAAATGACTAATATCGTATAAACTGCCGCCGCGATCCACCACGTTGTTCCCGTTAAAAAAAATAATGCAGCTGCTAACGGAATATGAATTACTAAAATTCTGATAATCAAGTAGATAAAAGGTAGGTCGCGTTTATCTTTTAGAAATCCGATAAAGAACTGATCGAGCCCAGAGTGAGCCGTTTCTCGATAAACGGGATCGTTGATGAGTCCGAGTGTGCGCATAAATTGATTGATTTTATTTGGCACAAAGATAGGAAAACTCAAAAGGGGGAAAATCGTTTAACGGACTTTAACAGAACGTAGCAAATGGTTTGACGGTCAGATGATTTGAAATTGCGGATAAACGAGCAAGTCTGGGTTTTTCTAATGACATTTTTGTTGATTAAGCAATTAGTAAATACCCCACCAACGTCATCCCCAAAACCGTCAATCCCTGCAAACCCGTCATCAACGTATAATTCCGATACGCGTCTTTCATTTCGATGCCGCTAAACTGCGAAACAACCCAAAAATAACTGTCATTGGCGTGCGAAACGGTCATCGCGCCACCACCAAGTGCCATCACGACTAAAGCCAATTCGACGGGCGTATCAAATCCCATCGTCGCCATTAGCGGCGCGAGAATGGAGGAAGTGATCACCAAGGCATTGGTTGACGAGCCTTGCGAAGTCTTTAATAATGCCGAAATTAGAAAGGTAATAATCAGAAAAGTCGCTCCCGAAAATTCACTGCCAGCCAGCCAGTTTTCTACCATACTTGCCATTGGAGTTGCTTTTAAAACGCCGCCAAATGCGCCACCCGCGCCCGTGATAATCAATATCGGACCTGCCAATTTTATCCCCTCGCCTACCCAATCTGTTAAATAGGTTTTTTCAAATGCAGGAAAAAGTAAAAAGGCGCATAACATGCCAATAAAAAGCGCAATTAATGGATTTCCTAAAAAGATGAATCCATCCGCTAGTCCGTTTTCTAATTTTAAAAATTTAATCACCGAACCGACCGCGATGAGTAAAATCGGCAATAGAATGGGCAGCAGTGATTTAAAGGTAGAAGGCATTGCTAAATCGGCAGTGACAGCTTCGTTTTCCAATAAGGTTTCAATCGTTTCGCCCCGCTTTTTGGCAAACCAATAAGCGACTAAAAGAGTCGGAATCGAAACAATAAATCCGACTAACATAATTACCCCTAAATAGTCGCCAGCGCCGATATTTCCTGCTGCGGCAATCGGTCCAGGCGTAGGCGGAATCAAGGTATGCGTCGTATATAAACCCGCTGCGAGTGCCAAAGCTAAAGTCGCTTGCTTCGTCCCTGTGCGCTGCGCCACTGCTTTATTAAGTCCCGATAAAATGATAAATCCGCTGTCGCAAAAAACAGGAATACTCACCGTCGCGCCAATCAACGCCATTGCCAGCGCAGGGCGTTTTTCACCCAATAGATTTAAGATCAAATCTGCAATTCGCAAAGCCGCACCCGATTTTTCTAAAATAATTCCAATAATACTGCCCATCACGACAATCAACCCGATGTAGCCCATCAGTCCACCAAAGCCTGAATTGACGGAAGCAATAACTTCGTTTAGCGGCATTCCGACCGCGATCCCAACGCCAAAGGTAGCGGTCAACAATGAAACAAAAGGATGAACTTTCCACACCGCCGATGCAATGACAATAAAAATAATAGCTAAAAAGATGAGGAGCAATAAAGGAATTCCCGTGAGCATAGTTTGGGTGATTTGGTTAAAACTTGACACACAAGATTATAAAAGTTCTGCCGATTTCAATAAAAAAAATCATATCATTTATATTTCTTTGAAAACGCAAAAGATAATTCTATTTTTAGTTTCTCTTTTCCTTCATTGACTCAATGGTAAATATGCTTCGTCAACCTTTCTTTTTCCACTATTTGTTTTTTCTAATTTTTAGCTGCCTCTTCGTTCGTTGCACCTCTGAAATAGATTCGCATCAACTCCCTTTATCGAACAACGAAAGCATTGTCTTAATCGGCAATAACCTTTGTTCGCGCATGCTCAATTTTGGTCATTTTGAAACGGAAATGCACTTACGTTATCCCTCTCAAAACTTGCAAATCCGCAATATGTGCGACGGTGGAAACACGCCTGGTTTTCGTCCTCATTCTGGTCGATTTTCTCCCTGGGCATTTCCTGGCGCAGAACGTTTCCAAACGGAACTTGCCAATTTTACTAATAGCAAAGGACACTTTGAAACACCTGACCAATGGCTGAAGCGACTGGAAGCAGATTTGATTTTAGCGTTTTTTGGTTACAACGAATCATTCGCGGGCGAAGCAGGATTAGCTAATTTTAAACAAGAAATGACCGCCTTTGTAGAGCACACCTTAGCGCAAGAGTACAATGGTGAATCCAGTTCTCAATTGGTTTTAATTTCTCCACTAGCATTTGAGGATCTAAGTGATAAATATGAGTTGCCTGATGGCAAATTGGAAAATAAAAACCTCGCCCTTTACGCGGAAGCGATCCGTGCAGTCGCCATTGAATATGAAATTCCCTTTGTTGATGTTTTCCAGCCGAGTCAGCAATGGTTTTCTGATGATGAAGCACTGACCATTGATGGTTTTCAACTCAATGACACAGGTTATCAAAAGTTAGCAGAATTATTAGCAGATCGTATTTTTGGTCAACCCAATTCGAGTGATGAAGCAAATCGCGAGCAAGTTTTAGCTGCGGTTTTAGAAAAGAATTGGTACTGGCACGATGATTATAAAAGTCCCAATGGCGTTCATGTTTTCGGTCGCCGTTATAATCCTTTTGGACCCGATAACTATCCCGATGAAATCCAGAAAAAACGCGAAATGACCGCTAATCGCGATACCGCCATTTGGTACGCCGCTGCTGGTAAAACCTATGATTTAGCTACTGCTGATGCGCAAACCCATCCGCTGAAACCAGTAGCGACCAATTATAAAATAAACGATTACGGACGCGGCACGCAGCGGTATTTGTATGAGGAAGAAGCCGTTTCTACTTTAACAACCGCCAATGGTTATCAAGTCGAATTATTCGCTTCCGAAAAGGAATTTCCCGACCTCGCCAATCCCGTTCAAATTGCTTTTGACAATCGCGGGCGGCTCTGGGTAGCCGTCATTCCAACTTATCCGCACTATCGAC
>JBGCES010000701.1:0-4349 GCA_045106545.1 Saprospiraceae bacterium | reverse complement strand
AGTTTAAGCAGTTTGTTGAGTTCAATAAAGTCGTCTTGAGGGCGGAGTTGGAATTGTAGTTTTTGCATAGAAATTGATTCTAAATAATGATAAGCCATGCCGAAATCCTCATTTCTAAATCTTAAATGTTGAATTAATTATTTCGGCAATACTAAGATAGATGATTTTGAATTAGGCTTGTACAAAGTTTTGCAAAAGACACAGTTTTTGACGCAGATAAACGCAGATTTTTTCCGTAATGCTACGGAAAAAATCATAGAGAATCAGCGTCAAATAAAAACTTTGTACAGTCCTAATCTTGAATTCGTTATCCATAAATTTCATAGTAAAATATTTGGATAGAACAGAAGACTTAAACGTTTCCTTGTATTCCTCTGTTCACAACAATTTTTAGTTTTTTTTGTATCTACTGCATTGTTTGATCAATGCTAAATAGAAAAATGAAAAATTGGCTTTTAATATTCTTTTGTTTACCTGCTATTCTAATCGCTCAATCGGGGCAATTTGGCGGTAAAATCACCGATGCGCAAACGGGCGAACCTTTAATTGGCGCAGCTGTCCAAATTGAAGGGACTAGTTTAGGAACAGTCACCGATATTGATGGCTTTTATTTATTTGAAAATGTTCCACCACAAACGTATAATATTGAGACTTCTTATCTCGGCTATATTTCGCTCACCAAATACACCGTCGTTATTCGTTCCGAAGGGAACATTGATGTGAATTTTGCTTTAGAAACGGATGCCGTGGAGCTAGTTGGCGTCGTCGTAACGCCTAACCCATTTGAGAAAAATCGAGAAACGCCACTTTCAATTCAAAAATTATCACAAGAAGAAGTTGCCGCCTATCCTGGCGGAAATAATGATATTGCTAAAGTAGTGCAATCATTACCCGGGGTTTCAGGTTCAGTTGGTGGTTTTCGGAATGATGTGATTATCCGTGGAGGTGCGCCTAACGAAAATGTTTATTACCTAGATGGCGTTGAAATTCCTAATATTAATCACTTCGCTACACAAGGTAGCGCAGGTGGTCCAGTAGGTTTACTCAACGTTTCTTTTTTTGAAGGAGTAACTTTGACAACTAGTAGTTTCGGTTCGGAATACGATAATGTGCTTTCAGGCGTATTGCAATTTGACCAGCGGACGGGCAATAATCGAAATTTTGGTGGAAACTTTCGCTTGGGCGCAAGTGAGACGGCTTTGACACTCGAAGGTCCACTTTTTAAAGGGGAGCAAGAGCGCGCTCAAACGACGTTTATCGTTTCCGCACGGCGTTCTTATTTGCAATTTTTGTTTCAACTTATCGGCTTACCTTTTCTACCCGATTATTGGGATTATCAATATAAATTTTCGCATCGCGTGGATGATTATAACGAAATCATCTTTACGGGTGTTGGCTCAATTGATGATTTTGCGATCAATGAATTGGATGAATTTGATGAAGAACAACAGGCGACGCAGGATCAAGTTCCAGTGATTCGGCAACGGACGAATGCACTTGGTTTGACTTGGAAAAAGCGATTCAAAGACAACTCTGGTTTGATGCAAACTACCGTGAGTTCTAACGTTTTGGATAATGAATTTTTGCGTTACAGAGATAATGTAAATGAAACAGGACTATTTTTCACCAATGACTCCCGCGAACGCGAAACTAAGTTGCGTTATAAATTGACTAACTTCTGGGAAAATTGGACGACGAGTTACGGTTTAAGTACACAATTCGTTGAATATGAGAATACTACGGAGGATTTAGTTAATAATTTCACCTTCCAAAATGACCTTAATTTTGTGCGTTACGGGCTATTCGCACAGGCTTCCACTAAATTAAAAGACGATCGCTTAGGACTGTCTTTTGGCTTACGGATGGATGGCAACACCTTTACGGATAGCGGCAACGAAATCTATCGCACATTAAGTCCACGTGCAGCAATTTCATACGATTTGACCGGCAGTGGAAAGTGGACAGCGAACGCTTCGTTGGGTCGCTATTTTAAAATTCCGCCTTATACGATTTTAGGTTTTTCGGATAATGACGGTACGGCAGTTAATCAAGATATCGAATACATTCAAAGTGATCATATCGTAGCGGGTGTAGAATATTTAGTCAACAAAGCGGCGCGGATTACGGTAGAAGGTTTTGCTAAGTTTTATGATAATTATCCCGTTTCGGTAATTGACGGAGTTTCGTTGGCGAATAAGGGCGGCGGCTTTGAAGTATTGGGAAATGAACCCATTGAAAGTGTTGGAAAAGGGCGCACTTACGGTGCAGAATTTCTTTTTCAACAAAAATTTAATGGCAATTTCTACGCTATTCTTTCCTACACGATTTATTCGAGTCAATTCACAGGTTTTGATACGGATAATTACATCTCTTCAGTTTGGGATAATCGCCATTTGATTTCAATAGTGGGTGGTGTTAAGTTGCGCGGCAATTGGGAAATTAGTTCTCGTTTCCGCTATTTGGGTAGAACACCGTTCGCACCCGTTGATGAAACAGCAACCCTTGCTGCTTATCCTGCTTTAGTACTTGATTATCAACGTTTAACGGAGGCACGGTTAGATCCATTTGCGCAGTGGGATATTCGAGTAGATAAGAAATGGAATTTCAAAAAATTCAGTTTTGATTTATATTTAGACATTCAAAATGTAGTCGGTACCGCACAGCCACAACCACCTCAATATGGTTTGGTACGCGATGAAATGGGTAACATTGTGCAACCACAGGAATTGAAGATTATTGAATCGCTTGATGCAGGAGCTACTTTACCAGCGCTGGGAGCGGTTATTAACTTTTAGAGGAAGGCGTTTTGGGCTTTTAGTTAGGTACAGGTCGGAGACGCTACGCGAGCGAGATAAAATCTACGCGGTAGTAGAAAACTACGGCGTAGAAATGGATAAAATCATTATTCGTACTCCCATACGCGCACATAGTCAATTTCCATACGTTGTGGCCAGATATCTTCTGCCACTCCCTGTTGCCCTCCCCAATTACCGCCCACTGCGACATTAAGAATAAGATGAAATGGTTGGTCAAAAGGCCATTCCGCAAAAGAATTATTTTCATTTTTAAAGGTATGATAGAGCATATCATCAAGGTACCAATCTATCTTATCCGCAGTCCAATTAATACTGTAGGTATGAAATGCCTGTTCTACTTTCGGCTGGAATACACTTCCACCATTTTGCGTACCTAGCATATGATTATACGCTTGAGTATGTATCGTTCCGAAGATAGAATCGGGGTTATATCCGACGTGTTCCATGATGTCAATTTCACCGCTGGCAGGCCAACCGCCATATTTCCGATCGGTCGGTAACATCCAAATGGCAGGCCAGGTACCAAGTCCAGTAGGAAGTTTAGCCCGTACTTCAATACGACCATATTTCCAATCTCCCTTTTGGCGACTTACTAAACGAGCAGAAGTGTATTGACGCCCTCCAAGTACTTCTTGATGTGCCTCAATGATTAAGTTTCCTTTCTCCACTCGCGCGTTACGCATTTCATTTTCCGTATAAAATTCTAATTCATTATTGCCCCAACCACAAATGTGCGGGCAACCGTCGCCTACGTCATAGCTCCATTTAGTGCTGTCTGGCAAACCTTCATAATCAAATTCATCTACCCAAATGGGCTGCGTTGCTAAAGAGGACTTTAAAACTTGGGTATTTGCAGGAGCATCACAGCTGTTAAATAGAAAAGAAAAGGATAAACTGAAAAGCACAAAGGCATTTAAGCCTAATCGTTGTTGAAGTATTCTATTCATAAAGCAAAGAAGAAAATTCAAGTATTTTTCATTAAAAAGGCGGATGCCATTTGACATCCGCCTAGTATTTTTATGTCAACACAATTAGTAGTTTTAAAACTTTAATCAGTTAGAAGTTTTCTAAGTCGCTCACTATAAACGGATTGCAACTTCCAACTATCAGCTTAAATACTACCAACTACCTAGCGTTGAATCATTAATTTTTCAAACTGTACGATTGTATTTTCTACTTGTAATAAAACAAAGTAAGTACCTGCTGGCAACTGTGCTAAATCAACTGATTGCTGGTGATTTCCTACCGATAATTGACCTAAAGATTCAGTCAATAAGGCACGACCTGCAATATCCGTAATATGGTAGCTTACAGTACCATTAGTAGGTAATTTCAATGCAAATTGAGCAACTCCATTTGCTGGGTTTGGATAAATGTCAAAAGCAACATTTTCATCCAATGTTTCGCGAATACTATTTACGTCTGCTGGCTGTAAATTATCTACATAGAAAGTTTCCCCAGCACCTGCTGTACCAAAATCAGGGAAGATTACCACTTGATCGTTTTGTGCAGCTGCATCATAAGTTGGCGCAG
>JBGCES010000700.1:0-13836 GCA_045106545.1 Saprospiraceae bacterium | reverse complement strand
GGTAAATTCAATGTCCGTTAGAATGGGGGAAGTATATCGAAGGTATCGATTATCATTAAACTGTAAATCGCTCCACGTTTCTGTCCATGGTCTCCATTCTCCTTCTTCATCGTGGGAGAAGAAATTTGTTTTTAACTCTCTCGTAAAATCTAAGTCGAAGGAAAGTACTTCTGATAATCCTCCCGTAGGATTATTAGGGTCAAAACTTAAAACGTAAGCTTTCAAATCCGCAGCTGTACCGCCATTTTCAGCAGAACAAACGCCACCTAGATATCCAACTCCTTTGTGGAAACTCAATCCCCAAGCACGGAAAACGCCATTCGTGCAACTAGGTGTTGACATATCTGATAATAAATACCGATCGACAATTGCGCCATTAGGCGTGCTTCCGTTTGTAGGTATGGAATGTGTTGGATTTTTTAAATCTATTTTTATCAGCGATTGCGCTCCGTCGTTTAGATTGACGGTCCACATGTAGCGTCCATCCTCGGATAAATCTGTATCTCCCATCCCCGTTTTTCCTACTTTTCCAAAAGCATCTAAATCTACTGTAGCCTCATCTGGATCTTGAGATAATTGATAATCACCTGCTGTGCCCGTAGAGATGCCACCTGAGACAACAGTTCGATTGATACTACCAAAGTCAAGTGTACTTCCTCCATTAGCTGGAGTTACTCCTTGTAGATTAAAAGACCCAACATAACCGTTTGCATCAGCAATATATACACCACCGAGCCCTAAAGGTCCTAAAGAAACATGTCGCTTTAAAGCGGCAGTAGTATAAATTCGTTTTTCTTCTCGCTCATACATTGTTCCCCACACCGTACCAAGTTGAGCAATTGAGGCTAAAGTGGAAGGATTAGGTGTACTGCTAGTTCCATCAAACTTCATCGGTTGACCTTCATCGGAGTAAGTCCATGTAACCAAAGCTTGATTATTATTGGTCGAACCATCTCCATTTTCATAACAAATGATGGCCATTTCGGGATCGGCTTGACAATAATCGGCAGGGCTACTCACACTAAACTGAGTACAGGCAGGCGCAGTCAAGAACTGTACATCCGATTGGTTACCACTTCCCGCAACATGAGTGGGTGCTGCCCAACAACTTACACTTTCTGGCAACAAAAATTCTACCCGATAAGCCGTTCCATCAGTCAATCCGCATACTTGCCAATCTCCTTCTGTATCAGAATAGCCTGTTCCTACTAAATTATTATTGCAGTCATATATTTGAGCTTGTACGCCTTGAACACCTGGTTCGTTGGTATCATCTGCTCCGTTACAGTTGAAATCCTCGAAGACGTTACCGCCGATGCAGCCAGAGGTGGAGGCACAAGTTGAAACGTCTGTTGGACAGGGCACAGGGGCTTTGAATGAAAATTCAGCATTACAGGTCGTTTCATCATTAAATGCAGCCGAGATCATAGTCGTTCCATTGCCATCCGCAGGTACTGTTAATGCGCTTGACAGGGTAGTGCTACTTCCTGCGGCAATGGTTGCTGCAGAAATAGCTGTGGTAGTTAATGTACCATCCCCTGCATGTGTTAAAGTGACATCACTTCCTGTTGGCGGACCCGCCCAAGTTAAGATAAGGTCGTAAGTTGCCGTAAATGTACCGTCATTATTATCGGTACAAACGGACTGACTATAGGAAAGCTCTAAATTACAAGGCAGTTTAAAACCAAAATCAAAACTATGATTTACTTCTCCGAGTGCCCCCGACGTATTAGAAATATAAGGTTCTCCGTCAAAATCCGAATCTACACCTGAAGCTATCGTTCCATCACTATCAATATTATCAGCGTTTGCTCCGCTCGCACTATTACTTGCCGTCAGATTATACGTTGTACCATTTAGCGTAATTTCATTAGAAGCAAACTGACCGTTTCCTCCTGCTACGATATAGTAAGAAGTGTTGGACTGTAAAGTATCATCTGTGGTTTGCCAATCAGCATCATCTATTCCATTTCCAGAAAAATAATATTGACCAAGACTATTCGTACTATCTATCGCTAGAAGATTGCCCGCTGCATCATAAAGTTCCATCCTTACACCTTCTATTCCGAGTTCACCTGCATCTTGTTCGCCGTCTCCGTCAGTATCAATCCAAACGAAATTTCCAATTTCAATTGGTGCTGGGTCACATACTGCAATTAGATCTCCTAAGCCAACACCTTTTCCGAACGTCTCAGAAACGTCATCATAGACCTGAAAACCATCTATATAATCGCCTGATGCATTGTTAAGTCTGATAATTCCACCTCTTTTAAAGAAATCCCCACCCGACAAAGGGTCATAAGCCGTTGTTATGACTTCTCCTTTTCCTCTAAGTAGAACCATACTCCCTATGGCAGTTTCAGGGTGTGAAAATGTAACCGCTATTGGATTATCATTATCAAAAAATTCTCCTTCATAATATTCACCAACCCCACTGCCGTAAATACTTGTACCTGTACCCAATGCGTGACCTCCCGAATTCGTACAAGAATTGGCAGCCCCTTCTATTAGCCAAGTACCACTATTTGAGCAAGCCCGAAGTATATCACCTCCAGCAAACACCGTGTACAAATCAGTTCCAGTGGTAGGATCTCCTGAGTAGTTAGCATCTCCTAATTGGAATCCGGTGCGGTCAACAAATCCGAGTACCATATCACCGTTATCATCAAATACAATATCAGATAAAAGAGGAGTTGGATAACTAACGACTGGTCCTACTCCACCAGTAGTCGCATTGTGAGGAACATCACTCGTCCATGGAAACCAACCTGTTACATCTTGATGATCTGCCCAATCACTATTAAATCTTTTTTCATAATCTAATGGAAAATCAAGAACCGTTGTAAAGGAACTGCCATCCAGTCTATAAACATAAGCATGTAAATCTGACCTTCCCAAGGTGTTTGTTAACGCATTGGTCGCAGTGGCATCTTTCCCCGCCGTACTACCGTCGCAAATTGAACCGACATATACTTTCCCTTTGTGATATTCAACCGCCCAAGGTCTGTAAGTACCATTGGAACATCCAGGATCTGGAACAGGGAAGGAGTCAATCACTGTTTTAGCAGCAATATCAATCGAGTACAATTTTTTATTATAAAGGTTGACAACAAAAAGAGTGTCATTGTCATCACTGATGTCAATATCACCTATGCCCACTGTCCCCACCAAAGGATATACCGTGTCATCATGCTGGACAGTTGAGTTTAATCCTCGGGTAGCATTATTTGGAATCAGGGATTGTCCAACGTTTATTCCTAAATCATCTTGCAGCTCTAACCAAAGCGTACCGTTGGTAGGGCTGAATGGATCAATCGTAAAAAGAGCATCAATTCCTCCTCCTCCGACACCTTCATGTAGTTTGGCATGTGTCTTTAAAACAGAGGAGGTGTAAGCAATTTTATCGCTTGGACTGTAAGCCATCCCCCAAAGAGCACCGACTTCGCTTTCTCTCGAAACTACTATTTTATCATCCGGTCCAAATCCAGAGTTATCGTAAGACCACCTAACCATCACATCATCCATTCCATTTCCTCCTCCTCGCACGTAGCAAGGAACCATCAAAAATGGATTTTCTTGGCAGTAATCCGACGGAGAAGCAACTCCCAAATTGGCACAATTACTCGGTTGAACAAATTGAACCGAAGTACCATTATCTCCTCCATAAGTTGTTGGAAATGCCCAATTTGGAATATTTGTAAATTCAATTCGATAGGTTCTGCCTACCGTCAAGCTCCCCAAAGTAAATGTCCCATCGGAAGCAGACATGGTAGTGGAAGAATTCCCCAATGAATCGGTTGCCGTAATGATTACATCTTCAATGCCTAAATTTTCTTCGGAATCATAAGTACCATTATAGTTGAAATCTTCAAAGATGGTTCCCGTAATTTCGGTTGCACCTGCCGAGCAGCTTAAGTTAGCAGTTAAACCACCATTATTACCACCACCACTTGTCGGACAAGTAAACAAAATCGCATCCACTCCTAAATCAAAACCATTATTACTAAGAATACGCAAATAACGGTCGCCCGCAGGAACACTTACAGTTTGGGTCAAAACTACATTTTGGGTAGTTATAGTAAAAGGACTGCCACCAACTGCCGTAAAGCCACTGGCAGGAGCAGCAGAAGAAGAAACGGCTATTTCTGATTGAGATCCAGAAGTACGTCGCCAAATAATATCCACATCTGTCGTGCTGGACAATGCTTCTCCTAAATCTAAAATAATTTCATCATTTGTCTCATGCAGAGAAGCATAAGAGCCATCTTGAGCACCATCGGCATTAGTGGCATCGGGAACACCAACATTAGAAATGACTGTTCCTTCACCGGTACAACTGATTGGACAAGTAAACGTAATACCGTCGATACCTGCATCAATACCATTATCTGATTCGATTTCAAGATATTGATTGCCTGCTGGAACTGTTACTGTAAAAGTAGCAGTCACATTTTGAGCTGTTGTAATGGTATAAGGGCTTTCTGCTACATCAGTAAATCCAGAGGCAGCACTGGAGGAGGCTTGAATATTCAAAATCGGAGTGCTCCCAGATATTCTTTGATAAGTAATGGTAATTGTTGTCGTAGCAGCTAATGCTTCTCCTAAATCTAGTACTATCGCATCATTACTTTGAAATAGGCTAGCAAGAGTGGCATCGGGTACACCAGTAGCGTTCGCAGCATCAGGTACATCGACATTAGAAACTACAGTACCAGTACCCGTACAGTTCATAACGACTAGAGCAGTTGGTTCGGCAGAAGTTTTATCTAATTGATTGGTATGAATAGCATTATTATTCTGCTCAGAAAAAATTATCGCATCAGTAGTGAAATTCATCGATACGATCTCCACTTCATCGGCTGTAGTTTTATTCCACAGCCCACTTGCCCAATTTTGTACGTTACTCCAAAAGGTAAAAGCAGTTGGCTGATCCGTATTTTGCTTGGTGACGAGATGAGTATTTTCACAGTCATCTTGACAAATTTCATTATTAATAAGAAAACTAGCTTCTGATCCGCCTTCAAGCAAATGGAGCAAGGGTATATTGTGACATTCGTCCACAAGGAAATAATCGTTGCTGTAAATATTATTAGTAATTAAACAACAAAACAATCATTCCCCATAATCCATGTTTAATAAAGAATCTATTCTTCATGGTAAAATAATTTTGATCGCACTTTAGAGAGTTAAAACAATAGAATAGAAAACCAATAAATATTGGTACCTAAATAGATCGTTGACACCTGCCAACTACATTATATAGTGGCATTAATGTTTACCTAACCAGAAGCTTGGATACAGCACATTGTACTAGCATCAAGAGATGTGTTAGGATACTAATTATTCTTAATTTGCTATTTATCTAATATTAATTTAATAATAGAAAGGGATACCATTAGCACAGAACTAAAGAGTATCTAAATTGGAGGGATAGGAAAATTGTTTCTATTAAATAGTCAGATGAAAACTGCTAGAGAAAATTTAAACTTCAATTATGTAAGTAAAACATAAATGGGATATTTATCTATATAATTACCAGTATTAAAATCTTGCCAGTCCACTGAGGAAAGCATCAAACATTAAATACCTGTTTAGAATATTGTGACATGTTAAAATAGGCAGGACGTTTATTATGTCAAGAGAGAAAAGCTCACTAATTATCAATATTTATGGAAAAAAGTGTTGGTTTCTTTACGAATCTAGTATCCTTATTACTCAAAGTCTATCTGGATCGTATCATCTACTTTCAATCCCAATAAACTACTTGCTTTTCCCATATTAATGGAGATTTCTAAATAATTTGCGGAATTGAACAAGCATAAATTTTCACCGACTGGTACATCGTAGTAGTGCCAACTTAGTTTCGTGAGTGGTTCATGGCGTTTAAAATACAGCGAAAAATCACGTCCTTGATGTACTCGATCAAATAATTCGCGCGAGATATTTGTCACCGCATTTTCATATTTATCAATGTGTATTATCGAGCCACGAATCATATTTTGGCTAATGACAGGCTGTAAGGTAATGCGCTGCGTAATAGATTCGACAGGAAAACCAATTTCGTTAAATGGCTTATCGCCAATCAGATGTCCGACAGCATTAGCATAAAGGTGCTTGAGCGGGAAAGCCGTTTTCTGAGGATAATCTAGTTCATAAATATCCTCTGAAACATCCTCGAACATCAACGAGAAAATACCATTATCTGGCCCGATAAAGTAATGACCGTCATAGCGCAAAACAAGGAAGGAATTTTGTTTACTATAAAAATTATTCACGCTCAACAAATGAATCGTTCCTTTCGGAAAGTGGTAATACGCATTTTTTAAAACAAATGCGCCCTGAACTATATCATAATTTTTGATGTTGTGAGTGATGTCAATGATATTGAGGGTCGCGTCTTCTGCAAGGATCGCTCCTTTGATAATTGCCGCGTAGTAATCGGTCGTTCCAAAATCACTGGTTAATGTAACAATAGCCATATTACGGTCGTTTTCTCATAAAGTGGTTAAAAAGTAGTTAGGAATAATTTGATAATTGTTAGATGAATTGCTCAGGTATCGGATTTAACCCACCACCTTTTAATTATCAATAACTACTTTTCTCCTTGATTTTCAATTTGTTAGGTCAAATGTAAGTTCTTCCTTGCAAAATTTATAATTCAGTTTGCATCTAATTTAAATCGAAAAATTTGTAAATTGTATTTTCAAAATAAAGATATTAGATATCAAGTATTAGTCGTTAGAGAAAAAATCACGCCTATTCTGATGTCTGACGTCCAACCTCTAACTTCTAAAAAGAAATTATTTGAGCGAAATTATTCTAACTGTTGATGGCGTTGACCCAGTTGCACTTTTTGGGGAAAACAACGTAAAATTAAAACTATTAAAAAAGGCATTTCCCGATGTCAAAATCACCTCCCGAGGCAATAATCTCAAATTAGCAGGTGAGAAAAAAGATACCCAGCAAGCCAAACGCAAGTTTGAAATGATGGTTCGTTTACTCCGTGAACATAAAGAACTGCCCAATCAAATGGTCGAAGAGCTACTCGCTGGCACTAATCCATTTCAAAATCGCTTGAGCGAAAATGGTAATAGTAATAAAACCATCGTTCACGGACGCAGTGGTAAGACTATCAAAGCGAAAACGCGTAACCAAAAGATTTTAGTAGAATCTTCAGAGGATAACGACGTGGTATTTGCCGTCGGCCCAGCAGGTACGGGTAAAACTTATACTGCGGTCGCCCTGGCGGTTCGTGCTTTAAAAACGCGCGTGGTCAAAAAGATTATCCTAACTCGTCCTGCGGTAGAAGCGGGCGAAAGTTTAGGTTTTCTACCTGGTGATTTAAAAGATAAAATCGATCCTTACTTGCGTCCACTTTATGACGCGCTGGATGATATGTTACCCAAGGAAAAAATCGACAAATTTACCGGCGACCGTACGATCGAAATTGCGCCTCTAGCATTTATGCGCGGACGTACTTTAGATAATGCGTTTATCATTCTAGATGAAGCACAGAATTGTACGACCATGCAGTTGAAAATGTTTTTGACGCGTTTGGGACCTTCCGCGAAGTGTATCATCACGGGTGATTTATCACAAGTGGACTTGCCGCGTAGTCAAAAATCTGGCTTGAAACGCGCTATTGATATTCTCGGAAATTTGGAAGGAATTGGCCTTGTGACTTTAACGACGGAAGACGTAGTGCGTCACCGTTTGGTGAAATCCATTATCAAGGCGTATAACCGTTCGGACGAAGACATTCAACGCCGCCGCGATGCATGGGATCGCCAACGAGATGACAGAGATAATCGCGATTTCGGACGCGAACCACGTAGGCGCCGAACTTACGATCAGGAAGAAGAATGATTGGAAAATATGTACGATGTCAGAAAGACATCACGTATAATTTTCAATTTTAGAAATGGAAAAAAGAGACATATTTGCTCTTTTTTCCATTTTTAATTTTAGACTAATTGATAGTGTTTTCTGATCAAAAAACTGGACACGCCTTACTTTTAGGTGGTGGTATAACGCGTTTCCACACGTAACGTAATCCAATTTCTACTCCTCCCCGCCGCTGTGTCGCTACTCGAAAATCAGAAATGGTAATGTCATAACTAAGCATCACCCGCCAGTTTTCATAAGTCAGTTCCAGATGCGGAATCAAGCTCTCTCCTACCCGCCAATGCAGCCCAGGATGTAAAATATAATCTGCGCGATCTTTGCGTTTTAAACGATACATCCAGCCCGCGTGAATCACCGTTTCCCGATAGACAAATTCAGTTTCACCTAATCCCTGAAGAGAGAAAAATGCGCCACATGAATAGCCCTGTAATTTACTTAACCACACGCGGCCGCCCGAATAAGCATTCACTTTGGGTAATTGAGCAGTCGTTCCGCGATTAAGAAAAGGCTGAGCAGATTTAAAAAAATTCACGTAACTGAGCCCCACATTAGCTATAGTATTTTTAGTATCAAAATGATAGTTAATCCCTACCGCTACGTCCAGTGTCGTATTATTCCGACGTTCAAAAATCTCCGTCACCGCAATGCTTTCGTCAAAACTTTCGCCATTAAACTGTTCATCGAACGTCAAGTTTTCGGGCTGCAATGAATGATTATTAACATAAGCCTGCGCGCCAATACTCAACCATTGACCACGTTGTAGCATTCGTCCATAACTCCCACTTGCACCCAATTGAACGGTCGTAAAATTACTATCTCCACTCCGATCTGTATTCAAAAAACCACCTACGCCTACTCGCGTATTTTTCAAACGTGGTGTAAATAATTTAGTATCAAAACTACTAATGAAAGTACGATAAGGAACGGGTACGGAAGACCACTGCGACCGATAAATTGCATGCACCCGAAAGTCCTCCGCCATCGCTCCCGTCAAAGCTGGATTTTGATAAAGCGGATGGTGATAATATTGCGAAAAGTGAAGATCCTGCGCCATTAGCGCATTACTGATGAATAGAAAAAAAGGGAGAAATATGTAGTTTTTAAAATACAAATAGCTTTATTTGAATTATAATCAATCAATTATCATATTGGTGTGCGTCTGACCATCAACTGCAGAGCTGTTAAGTGCTAATTTTAATGTAAAATTTAAAATGTAAAACCGCAAAATGTAAAAGTCACACGTCGCGTTCCGAACCATTTTTGCACGTATTCAGTGTACTTTTAAATTTTATATTTAGCCTTTTACCCCGAAATTCTTCGGGGCAGGCTATTTTACATTAAAGAACTTAACAGCTCTGCCATCAACTGTCAACCGTCCGCCGTCAACCTTAGAAATATGCTTCACATAGGAATCACAGGTGGTATTGGGAGTGGCAAAACAACCGTTTGTAAAATATTTGCCACACTGGGCATTCCGATTTACTATGCCGATGATCGTGCCAAAGCGTTGATGGTCGAAGATAAAGATTTGGTGAAACAAATCACGGATATCTTTGGCGAAGCGGCTTATCTGTCGGATGGACAGCTCAATCGCGGCCACATCGCTCAAATTGCCTTTTCGGATGCGGATAAACTCGCACAACTGAACGCCGCCGTGCATCCTGCCGTTGGAAAAGACACTTTAAAATGGCAGCAGGAACAATCTGGCGTTCCTTATACTTTGCGCGAAGCGGCATTGCTATTTGAAAGTGGTGGTTATAAAAACCTCGATCAAGTCATTACCGTTTTTGCTGAACAGGAAATTCGGCTAGCGCGTGTTTTAAAACGAGACAATACTACTCGTGAAGCTGTCCTCGCCCGCATGAATAAACAAATGCCCGAAGCCGAAAAGTTAAAACTTGCCGATTTCGTAATCCAAAATAATGGTACAGAATCGTTGATTCAGCAAGTTTGGAACATACATCAGGAGTTAACGCGTAACAGTTTTACGAATAACGAGTAACTGCACACATGAAAGCGGGGTTACTCGTTACGCGTTAAACTGTTACTCGTTAGAATATAACGCCTTTCCTGCTGCTTCGTACTTATCACCTGCCGTCCAAACAGGTTTTTTATCGTCGTTGGCAATCATCAGTGTAAGGTTAGCAAAGACTTGGCACATTTTAGTAAAATATGGAAAGTCAACGCTGGTTGCCTCATCCGCTACTTGGTGATAATATTTACCGATTTCTTCGGAAAAGCCCGTTACCCCACCTGAGAAATTAATCGCAGGAACACCTTTACGCGCAAACGAAACGTTGTCCGAACGGTCATACAACCCTTGCTCTGGCGCTGGATTAGGCAGTACTTTTAAACCTGCCATTGCCGACGCCCGATCGACCAATTCATCCGTTCCTGTTCTACCATAACCTACCACTGAAATCGCAGAAGTGTCATCATAACCTGCACCATCCGAATTCAGATTAAAAATCATTTTATCTAAAGGAATCAATGGATTGTCTGCATAGTACGCACTTCCTAACAAACCTAGCTCTTCCGCCGTTACCGCAAGAAAAACGACCGAACGCTTAGGTCGTTTTTGCGATAAAGATTTTACTGCGCCTAACATCGCTACCGTTCCCATCGCGTTATCACGTGCCCCATTGAAAATACTATCTTCTGCGGTAAACGCACCTCCGCCATTTTTACCAGAACCGACGTGATCGTAGTGCGCTGTTACTAATACGTATTCATCTTTCAAATCTGGGTCGCTTCCTTCCATCACGCCGATCACATTTTGCGCCTTGATTGTGCGTTGTTGATAATCAGAATGGGATAATTTGACTTTTACCTTTTTGCCTTTACGCATGCGCTCAATCACGGATTTATCAATTCCATTTACGAAGCCATAAGAAATATCGTTGCCATTAGATTTACTAACTTGCAATGATTCCTTGTTAAAATAAGAAACGAAGAATTTCCACGGAAAAGGCAATTGATACAACTCAATAACTGCCTTCGCGCCTAGCTCTGCGGCAATTTGTCGTTTTTTACCCATACTATTAAAAACGGCAAGTGGATCTTGCGCATCGGGCGTACCTGGCAGCACAAAAACAACGCGATCCGCTACTTTTAAGTCTGCATAATCGTTGTGTCCTGTCTTATTATCCACCCAACCATATCCCGCAAAGACAGCTTTTGCTTCTACATCAGCAGCAGTTCCCGTTAACATCAGCAATTCTTCTGCTTGCATAAAATTTGCATCGCCAATCGTTAATTGCGCCGTACTTGGTGGCGTGATACCACTAAATGGTACGTCTTGAAAATAATCATCCGCCCCCTCTACAGTTTGCAGATTATACGTCCTAAAATATTCAGCGATGTAGCGCGCAGCCAGATCGTTACCCATTTCACCCGTTCGTCGTCCACCTAATTCGTCGGAAGCCAGAAAACGTAACGGAAACTCCACATCCGCTTGTTGTAAAGCTGGTGCTTGTGCCATTAAAAATATAGGAAATACCATTACGGCAACAAATAGTAGTATATTTTTCATTCTATTTAAATTAACTTTGAAATGCAACGAATGTACAAACAAAATACTGTAAATCAATAAATCCAAAACGATGACCGACCAACGTTTTCTTTTTTGGCAAAAATGGCTGACTTATGCCAATGTTTTCGCACTAATTATCGGTTTACTCGCCGCTTTTGCGATTGATAGTTTTGTGTTTGATGTTTATAATCAAAATATTCAAATCCAATATGCCGACGGGCAACCACTTGATCCACAAATGAATTTAATGAAAAAATGGCTATTCGGCATTATCGGTGGGACAATTGCTGGTTTTCAACTACTGATTATTTTTATCAGTGAAAATGCTTTCAGAAAACGAGAGCGTTGGGCGTGGGTAGCCGTATTCAGTGGTATGTTGATGTGGTTTGTAGTCGATTCAACCGCTTGTATTTGTTACGGTGCTTGGTTTAATGTTTGGTTAATTAACATTCCATCTTTCATATTAATTCTAATTCCATTAATTGCTACCAGAAAGGTCTTTCTTTCCGCTAACGACTTTTGAACAACTTTTACCCTATTTTTCCACTACATTTTTCCTACATTTACCGCGTATCGCCAACTACTCCGTCGCGGTACCGATCTTCAGGTCGGTAATGAGGAAAGTCCGGACAACGCAGCGTACCACACCATCTAACGGATGGGGTTTTGCCTTCGGGCGAGATACAGCGAGTGTCACAGAAAATTACCGCCCCAATTCTGGGGTAAGGGTGAAAACGTGCGGTAAGAGCGCACGCTGCCGCGTAGCAATACGTAGTGGGGATAAACCTTGTGGGTTGAAATGCCACGTATATCGGCAAGCGGACGTTACTACTACGGTAGGAACGAGCCGCAGCGAGTTACGCGCTCGTTGTCGAGGGGTAGGCAGATTGAGCAGGTCGGTGACGGCATGCCTAGATAAATGACGGAGCGTCACGCTGAAAGGCGTGATGGACAGAATCCGGCTTATCGGTTGGCGATACTTTTTTAATTTAAAATGTAAAAGTGAACGCGACATTTAGCTTTTAGTATAAAATATTAATTAGTTATTTTTGCGACACTTAATATCTAGTAAATAACTCAATATTCACTACAATAATCCAAAACTTTTTGATATGAAAAATACCATAAAAGTTTTAATCGCTGCTGGCATTCTACTGGCAGTCAATGCTTTAGCTCAATATTTTTTCTTCCGCGCTGATGTGACCGAGGATAAGACTTATACCTTAAGTCCAGCGACCAATGATGTACTGACTAATCTGGATTCTACGATCAATATCACGGCTTACTTCACCGAAAATTTGCCGACGGATGTGGCGAAGGTCAAGCAAGATTTAGAAGATTTATTGGTAGAATACAGCAGTATCAGCAAAGGAAAAATTGATTATACATTTATCAATCCCCAAACGGACGAAGAGAAACAAGAAGCACAACAAAACGGCATTCAACCCGTGATGATCAATGTGCGGGAGAAGGATCAAATTAAAAATCAACAAGCGTTTTTAGGTGTGCTGATGGAATCAGGGGAAAAGAAAGAAGTGATTCCAGTTATCCAACCCGGTACGGCGATGGAATATTCGTTGACGACTCCGATCAAACGGATGTCGGCAGTCAATAAACCTTCTGTCGGAATCGTGCAAGGACACGGCGAACCAGGATTGCAGGAAATCATGCAAGTCTATCAAGGTCTGAGCGTTTTATATAATGTAGAAAATCTCAATCTCGCTGCTGAGCCGACCATTGCCCAGCGTTTTAAAACGGTCGCGATTGTCGCACCAAAAGATACGATTCCGAATGATCAGTTAGCGAAATTAGACGCTTATCTCGCTAATGGCGGAAATGTATTTATTGCTTATAATGCCGTCGAAGGGGATTTGCAGCAATCCGTCGGGCTACCGATTAATACACAATTAGAAACATGGCTACGCGCTAAAGGAATTGAGATTGAAAATCAATTTGCGTTAGATGCGCAATGTGGTTCGGTTTCGGTGCAGCGCCAGCAGGGCTTTTTTACGATGAATACGCCCGTGCAGTTTCCCTACTTACCGATTGTACAAAACTTTACTGAACACCCGATTACCAAAGGTATCGGACAAGTCGTTTTCCAATTTGCGAGTCCCGTTAATTATATCGGTACGGATTCTACTGCTCGTTGGACCACTTTAGCAACGACTTCTAATCGCGCGGCTACTGCGCCCGTTCCTGCTTATTTTGATATTAATAAACAATGGACGAATGGCGATTTTCCACAGGCGAATATTCCACTAGGTGGCGTTTTGGAAAGTAATTTTGGTGGCACGACGCAAGGACGTTTAGTCGTTTGGGGTGATGGCGATTTCCCTATCAGTGGACAGCAAGGACGCGGTCAGTCGCCTGCCAATGTCGGTTTAATGGTCAATAGT
>JBGCES010000070.1:0-15092 GCA_045106545.1 Saprospiraceae bacterium | reverse complement strand
TACCTGCGAGAAATTTGGATTAGCACTTTTATCGGAAGAGACAGAAGATGATGGCAGTCGATTTGAAAAGGATTTTTTTTGGTGTATCGACCCTATAGATGGAACGCTTCCATTTATTGAAAAAAGACCTGGCTTTTCGGTGGCGATTGCTTTAGTTGCCAAGGACGGAGCGCCACAGATCGGCGTGGTCTTCGACCCGACTACGGATACTTTATACCATGCGATAAAAGGACATGGCGTTTATAAAAACAATCGCCCTTGGGTAATTGAAAATACCAATAATCATCTCACCTATGTCACCGATCGAAAACTAAGAGATACGCCGCGAGCTGGTGAAATCGAACAATTATTAAATCAAAAAGTAGTGCGATTCGGTTTGCAAGGTTGGAAAGAAATTGATGGAGCGGGTTCCGTTTTAAATGCGATTCGAGTGCTGGAAAATGGACCAGCGTGTATGCTGAAATTTCCCAAAAAAGAAAACGGTGGCGGCAGCATATGGGATTTTGCTGCTACGGCTTGTCTGTTTCAAAAATTGGGTTTGCCTGCTACTAATTTTGCTGGAGGCAAGTTAGATTTGAATCGGAAAGATGGGGCTTTTATGAATCAGGAAGGGGTTTATTTTGCTAATTTTTAAATTTTATTCCTACGCCCTAGCTTCTTGCTACCACGTATATTTTATTGAAATATTAAAGCTACGAGGTAGAAGGAATCTACTTCGTAGCCATCACGCTCATACGGTAATTGTTTCATTAAAAAGAGAACTCATCCACCAAACGTTCCAACATCTCCACTCCTTTCACTAACTGCTCTTTGCTAATAAATTCATTCGCGCGATGCGCTTGTGCAATCGAACCTGGACCGCAAATAATCGTTTCGTAACCACCTTGTGCAAATTGTCCTGCTTCCGCAGCGAAGGAAACAGTATCAAATTCTTTGTTTCCCGTCAGGCGAATCACCAAATCGACAACCGAAGCATCATTTTTAGTGTCTAACGCAGGTACGGGCGGGTGATACCAAGTCGTATGAATTTTATAATCAGCAAAACGCGGACGCATCTCCGCTTCGCGGTCGCGACAAAAGGCTTCAAATTCGGCTAAAATTTGATGTGGATCATCAGACGGAATGGTACGCATATCCCATTTTAAATAGGCATCTTCGGCGATGATGTTAAAAGCAATTCCACCTTTAGCAATACCAACGTGCAGCGAAGAATGTGGCGGATGAAAACGTTCATCAGTGCGTCCGTCCGCAATTAGTTGATTCATTTTATCTTCTAACCAAACCGTTAAACGCGCCGCTTCGTGGACGGCACTTACTTCCTGCTTGACGCGACTGCTATGCCCCGCCGAGCCATTAATAAAAGTCTCAAAAACACAAATCCCTTTCTGCCCCACGATGGGTTGCATCAAAGAAGGTTCGCCAATAATGGCGTATTTAGGCGTTTCCGCGTAATGTGCGCCAATGTGTTTGACCAAGTCTGGCGCAGCCAAACAGCCCACTTCTTCATCGTAAGAGAACGCAAAATAAAGCGGCTTTTCTAAATTAGCGGCAATCATCTGCGGTAAGACGGCTAAACAACAAGCGATAAATCCTTTCATATCGCAGGAGCCACGGGCATATAATTTGCCATCGCCCCCATCGGTCAGCGTCCACGGATCGGTCGCCCAATCTTGTCCTTCGACGGGAACGACATCGGTATGTCCAGAAAGAATCACACCGCCATCTACGGCAGGTCCGATGCGGCAGTGCAGCGAAGCTTTGTTGCCTTCTTCGTTGGGCACGAGCGTCGTTTCAATACCCTGATTTTCAATAAAATCTTTAATCCAGTGAATAATCGTCAGGTTGCTCTGTCCGCCGAGAACGGGAAAAGAAACGAATTGAGTGAGGATTTCTTAGATAGCTTTATTAGGCAATTCTATATTATTTTTCACTTAAATGAATTGAGTTGACAAGTTAATTTATGTCATTATTTTTTCTTAGATTTCCCATTGGATCAATGTAAATATATTCAGGATTATTAACAGTTTCATTAATGATTTTTTCTCTACACCTATCTAATTCCATGTCAAATTCTTCAGCTACCATCATTTTTACCCCTTCAAAAAAATAATAAATAAACGCTTTCAGTTCGTTATCACTACTTTTGATTGTGTGGTAAGGTAGGTAGAGTAAGTAGTCCATATCTCCATTTGGCAATTTCGTACATTTAACTACAACTTCATCTATTTTTGATTTGGCAGATATTTCTACAAATGCAGTGTTTTCATCTTCTATCTTAAAAATATTTTGTTCTATCAATACCTGTCTAATTAAAAGAATCACTTTATAGGAAATAGAAAATCTCACGCCTACTTCATAGTAAAAACTGCCTATGTTTATTTTCAATCTATAATGATTTATATGATCTAATTCTACTTACTTTTTGTCATTTTTTGTGCAATAGAAATTTACAAAATCTTGAAGATTTTGCAAATTGAGTCATCATGCGGATTTGCTAAATTTTTCCAATTTAGTAAATCTTACACGAACTCCTATATTCTAAGCATACCCAATCAGCACCGCAACCACCAATCCAATCCACGCCATCACGACAATCATTCCGACCATCGGTAAAATAAACCGTAGCCAGCGATCCAGTGGTACGCGACACATACTCAACATCGCAATTAAACCACCTAAAGTTGGATTCACCAAATTCGTTACGCCGTCGCCGATTTGAAAGGCTAAAATAGTGGTTTGGCGCGTTAATCCGAGCACTTCGCCCAGCGGAATCATGACGGGCAAAGTCGCTAATGCTTGTCCACTTCCCGAAGGAATGAAAAAGTTAATCACACATTGCGAAAGCGACATCCCAATCGCAGCGGCGTAAGTTGGTAAACCTTGCAAGACTTGCGCTAATTCAAACGAAATCGTATCGCCGATATTTCCCGTTTCCATCAGCACTTTTATGGTGGTCGCAAAGCCAACCATAAACGCGCCCGGTGCGGAAGCAGCAACCGAATTCAACACACTTTCACTCATCGTATTCCCATCCAAACGCGAAACAATTCCAACCGCTATGGCAATCATCAGAAAGATCGCCGAGAGTTCATTGATGTACCAATGGTAATTAAAAACGCCATAAATTCCGATAATCAAACCAATCGAAAAAATCGCTACGACTAGCCAATCGCGGGTTGCCATACCATAATCAGCGATAGGTTTAGAAAGCAGCATGCCACTTTCGTTTAAACCTATACCGAGGCTTTTGCTTTTGTCAGCTGTGATTTTTTTAAAATAACGCACGTTATAATATGCCATCATACTCAGCGCCAGAAAACATAAAATCGAACGATAAATCGCGCCCGAAAACAAGGGCAATTCCGCAATTTTATGTCCCGTCCCCACCGTATATGGATTAATGGGCGATAAGCCAAAACCAACCGTCATCGCTCCGACCGAAATTCCTGCCGCCAAGATCAAATCTCCCCCCAAGGCTAAACTCAACACCGCCGCAATCGGTACCATTGCAATGTTGTTCTCATAACCTACCGCGACGCCCAACATCCCATAAACAAAGGTCATTAGCACGACGACCAAATATTTCCGTTGCAAACCTAATTTACGCACCAGCGTCCCAATTGTGTTTTCCACCGCGCCCGAAATTTCCATCATTCCAAACATGATTCCACCCGCTAAAATGATAAAAATAATCTCCACTGCCGCTTTATAACCTAACGGAATCGCTTTGAACATTTGGAGGAAATTAACGGGCGTTTGATCCACTAAATGATACGAACCAGGTATGACTCGATTGCGTCCATCAATCAATTCTCGTTCGTAACTTCCTGCTGGAATCACGTAGGTAAGAATAGTTACTAAAATAATAATCCCGAAAATCATGCTGACTGCATGCGGGATTTTTTCGTACCAGCGTTGAGGTGTGGGCGTATTGGTCATAAAGTAGATTCGTTTTGTAGAAAACGTAAAGCTAACAAAAACCTAATTCTAGATATCATGTGGGCTTAAAAAACAAACTTACATCTTGATTCTGTTGATTGATAGTTTTATTGAATAAAATCTGGTGGTGGGTGAAACCAGTGGATTTATGTTTACTAAACCTCGAAGGTTTAGTAAACATAGCACAAGTTATCAACGGATTTAACCCACTACATAAAATCTATTCATTAAAAAAATGATCATTCAACAGAATGTAAGTTTATTTTTTAAGCGTATTCATAAAACGGATAATCAATAAAAAAATCTATTTTCGCGGACTTGAACACTAGAGCGACACGGCACGATTTAAAAACATCGCGCCAGCAGTTACTCGTTATACGTTAACCGTTACTCGTTAGATATCCTTGAAGAAATAATTTACATTCATTCAATTGTGGATTTTTCAAAATGAATAGTTTTTATTTGACAAAATCCACAATTGAATGAATCGAAGGGTAAATTATTTATTCATCAATATAAATGTCTATGCTTGTTTTTGCCACCAATAATGCGAATAAAGTCCGAGAAGTCAATACCATGCTGGGCGACTTAGAAGTTGTCTCTTTGAAAGCAATTAATTGTACCGAAGAGATTCCTGAAACGACAGGTACGATTCCCGGAAATGCGATGCAAAAAGCGCGTTATGTTCGCGATAACTATCAAGTAGATTGCTTTGCAGAAGATACGGGTTTGGAAGTCGATGCCTTGGGTGGCGAACCAGGCGTTGATACGGCATTCTACTCAGGTAGTCGCGATGCGGATGCGAATATGCAATTGGTCATAGATAATTTGCAAGGAAAAAGTAGTCGGGGGGCGCAGTTTCGTACAGTCGTTGCGTTAGTAAGAGATGGCAAAGAGCATCGTTTTGAAGGCATTTGTCGCGGTACGATTAGTATGGAAAAACGCGGGAATCAAGGCTTTGGTTACGATCCCGTTTTTATTCCCGAGGGCTATGAAACGACCTTCGCGGAAATGGAAGCTAAAGAGAAAAATAAGATCAGACATCGAAAAAAGGCAGTTGCGAAGCTGCTGGAAAAAAAAAAAAAAAAATAAGTACGCACAGGTCAGAGACACTGCGCAAGCGAGTACGTAGAGACGTTTTGTAAAACGTCTGCACACGAACCATTTATACCAATATTGCAAGAATTAGTTTTGTATGATAGGTTTTGAGTTGCCCCGCCGTCAACCGTCCACCATCAACCGTCAACCTTCGAGAAATGGCAAAGCAAAAAATATACGAGCACGTGTTTCCAAATTTGGAAGATTGGCCGATTTATAAATTACATCAAGATCGCAAAGCGTTCGTCAAAGAAGTTGAGGAACACACGTTGCGGCGATTAATGCGTGGTTCAACTAAAAAAGTAACCGACCAAATCGCGAAAACGGTCTATAATGAACGGATTCGCATTAAGGAAGAACCGTGGAAAGTTGATCCACCAAATGATGAACAATTTTGGAAACGCATTCGCTCCAAGTTGGTTAGAAAATCGCTGGATCGCGAAGAAGCAGATGCGCGTTTAGAAAATGAAAAAATACTACAAACGATACTCCATCGATATGCAGAAGAGATCGTAGCTACTTTTAGAATCCCAACTTTTCAATTTGCGCGTAAATTTTTAACTGCTTTTTTTAACCGTATGCTCAATACTGCGGCAGGACGGAACTTAGGACGTGTTTTGGGTGGAAAACGTCGTCTTTACGAACGTCTAAAAGTAGAAGGAGAAGTCGATACCGTACGTGAATTATTCAAAAAAGGAACGGTCGTTTTTGTTCCAACACACTTTAGTAATCTCGATTCTTTGTTGATTGGATATGCGTTGGATACGATTGCAGGTATTCCATTTAGCTCGTTTGGTGCGGGTTTGAACTTGTTTAATACGGGTTACACGGCTTACTTTATGAATCGCTTGGGCGTGTATCGGATTGACCGCCGCAAGAAGAATCCGATTTATCTGGAAACGCTCAAAGCCAATTCTAACTTAGCCATTCAGCGCGGCACAAATTCGCTGTTTTTCCCTGGTGGGACGCGTTCACGTTCGGGCGCGTTGGAGACCAAATTGAAACTCGGAATGTTGGGTACGGCTGTGGAGGCGCAGCGCAGTATGTTTCAGCAAGAGAAGGATAAAAAAGTATTTATCGTTCCGATGATTATTGGCTACCATTATGTGTTAGAATCCAAGTCATTGATTGAACAACACTTGCGCCGTACAGGTAAAGAAAACTATCTACCCGTGCGAGATGAATCGACTTCCTTCCGCAAATTAAGCCGTTTTTTTTGGTCGCTTTTCTCGGCTTCTAACGATATTATTCTTTCCGTAGGTAAACCGATGGATGTGCTGGGTAACTTTGTGGACGCGGATGGAATTAGCTACGATCAGCATCAAAATCCGATTGATGTAAAAGAATATTTTATGTCAAACGGCGAAGTAAATACCAATTTGCAACGCGAGCAACAATACACGCAGATTCTTGGAAAACACATCGTTACTGCTTTCCATCGGGATAATATCGTCTTATCGAGTCATTTGATTGCTTATACTTGTTTTAAAATTTTAGAAAAACAAAATACTAATCTCGACCTCTATGGACTTTTGCGAGTTCCGACGGAAGATTACGTTTTTCCACGCGAAACAGTACGCCAAACAGTACAACGCTTGCAAGAAGCTTTGCTAAAAATGGAAGCTGAGGATAAGATTAAATTGTCGGAAACCGTACGTGGCGATATTGATTCTATTATCGAAGATGGTATTTATCGCTTAAGTAATTTCCAAGGAGAAAAGCCGCTCAAAATTTTGGACAATGGTGACATTATGAGCGAAAGCTTTAAGCAACTTTTTTTCTATCATAATCGCTTAGAAAACTATGGATTAGATAAGAAAATCAGCTGGCGGAAGAAGTACAAAGTGGAGCAGGTAGTAGCGGCGGAGGAAGATGAATGAAAGTAATGTAAAACCGAAAAATGTAAAATAAAAAATATAAAAGTGGAGCGATATTACAAATTCATAAAAATATAAACCCCAAATGACTAAAGCCTATATTTTTGATGCCTTCGGGACGTTGTTTAATTTAGATATTCCAGCTAATCAAATTGATAAATTAGCGGACGGAAAAGGTGCTGAATTACTACAAATCTGGCGCACCAAACAACTAGAATATACATGGCTACGCACGCTCATGCAACGCTATCAACCGTTTAATGAAGTGACTAAAGAGGCATTGCAGTTTGCGATGAAAAGTGTTGGCGTTGATCATCCGCAATTAACTAAAACATTGCTACCAATTTACGAAAATGCAAATGCGTTTCCAGAAGTGAAGGCTACTTTAGAACAACTAAAAAAGGCAGGACATCTTGTCTCAATTCTCTCCAACGGAACGCCACAAATGTTACAAAATGGCGCGAAACACGCAGCAATATTCGATAATTTAGATTTGATAATTTCCGTAGATGATATTAAAGTTTTCAAACCCGATCCCCGCGTTTATAACTATGCTTTGAATAAACTGAATCGCTTTGAGGACGAGGTTATTTTTGTTTCTTCTAACCAGTGGGACGTAGCGGGCGCGGCTGCTTTTGGCTTACCTACCTTGTGGCTCAATCGTAAAAAAGAGATTCCACAGCCATTTCTATCAGCCAATCAACCTACTATTTTTTCCTTGTCTGAGCTATTTCAATAAGCGCATTTGCTAATCGATCCAAGTCTTCCGTAAGCGTATAAACATGCGGCGTAATTCGAATCCCTTGTATGGCTTCGTACTGTCGTGGAGACACGTGAATGCGGTATTTTCGCTCTAAAATTTGTGATAATTTCACGGGTTTAATTCCTTCCATTCCAATGGCTACCAATGCGCCAGACCATTGATAGTCTAAATCGGTAAAGTATTGAATACCAGGTATCTCTGCAATTTTACCCGTCCAATATTTTTTCAAAAATTGCAAGCGTTGAAGTTTACGTTCCGTACCAATCAAATTATGAAAATCAATCGCTTGCCCAATTGCTTGTTCGATGGCAAAAGAGCGCGTTCCGAGGTGTTCAAATTTACGAATATCATCCTGATTGGGATCGGGCGCGGCAAAAAGTGGATATAAATTTTTAATCTTTTCCTTCCGCACATAAAGCATTCCTGTACCAAAGGGCGCACACAACCACTTGTGCAAACTCGTTCCCCAATAATCGCAATTCAAATCGGCAATTTTATAATTCAAGTGCGCAAAAGAATGCGCCGCATCCACCATCACCTCTACTCCATTTGCTTTAAAAACATCTGCAATTTCCCTTACGGGTAAAACCTGTCCCGACCAATTAATGACGTGGGTAATATTGACTATTTTAGTGCGCTCCGTCAGTTGACTTTTAAATCGCGCTACAATTTCAGCCGTATCATTCATTGGCATATCCAATTCTACCCATTTTAAAACGATACCGTCTCGCTGTTCACGTTGTCGCCAAGCATTCATGATATTGGGGTAATCATATTTAGATAAAACGACCTCATCACCACGTTCCAAACGCAAGCCAAAAATGACCGTTTCCATTGCCTCCGAAGTATTGCGCACCATCGCCACTTCTTCCGCCGAACAACCCGCCAAAGCTGCTAATTGCTGTCGCAGTGGTTCGCGTCCCCGATCTAATTCTCGCCACATGTAAAACGACGGCGCATTATTGCAATATCGGTGATAATGCTCGACGGCTTCCTGCACGACACGCGGTTGGGGAGAAACGCCGCCATTATTGAGGTTTAATAAAGTAGGAGAAACGGTATAGGCTTGTTGAATTTGCCGCCAAAAAGTCTCGTCCGTTGCGGTAAGTGGCTGATATTTTAATTTTTTAATTAAATGCTGCCCTTCCGTGGATTGCGCGAAAGTAGACAATGGAAAAAGGGAAGCGGCGGTGAGGGCTTTTTGGAGGAAGGAGCGGCGGGTATTTTTCATGGTAGATTATCAATATTTTTGGGTTCTTTGATAAATTTTGCATTTTTCGAGTAATGTCTTACAGACATTGTTCGTATTTTAACATTAATACGTGCGATGTCTCGAAGACATCGTACGAAAGCACTCCACGCCCACTAAATCTGCCATAAACTTCGATGTATGGCAGATTTTCGATTGCGGCTTAGTATCAATTCCGCACTAGTTCAATCGGTTCTGCTCGAATATTCCAAATCACTAACATTTCCGAAATTAATCGTTGCAATTCGGGCGCTGAATTGGTACCCCAACTGAAAAAAGTGCAGTCTTTTTGTAATGTATAAGTAGCAGACTTTTCCGTTGCTAATTCGAGTAACGTTGCTCGCTCGCATTTATAATTATTTTGGGGCAAACCATCTGCCAACGTAAACGTCAAAGCAACAATCATCAATCCGCCAACTGAGTATTTCCGAGCAATAACTGGAATCGTTTGCCAAAATATTTTAGCCAAAATTCCAATCGTAAAAATCAGTCCTAAGGTAATTGGAATAAACGTATCGTGTCGAATAAAATTAGGTCGATAATCACGCACGCCGCCTAAAGGTAAAAGTAGCAAATAGGTTAATAAAAACAGCCATAACCACGGTAATAATCGTAGCAAACGTTTTCCTAAATCATCGGTTGGCGGGTATTTTTTTATAAATACAAACTGCGCAATTAAAGTCAATAAAATCAACGGAATCGCGAGCTTAGAGGTAGCAATAAATACTATTCCTACGCCAAGTTTATTTAAACCAGTTAGCAATGGTAAAGCTATTTGATTTTCACTATTAAAACCAGATAAGAAATGAGAATAAATGCATAATAAAACAAAGAAAAGCGCGTATGCTAAATGCCATTTCGCAGCATTAATAAAAAAAAAAAAAGACCAATCGTTAGCAAAAATCTGTTTGCGTAAAGCAAATAACTTAGCCAATACAAACCAACCAAAAGCTAGAATCACCAACGGCGGAATCAAAGGTCCACTAAATGCTAAATAAACCATCAAAAGTGGTAAAACTACCTTTTCTAAGATTGTCCAAGATTGACGTTGTTCTAATACATAAATCCGATAAAAAGCAAAGCCAACTAGCAGTAAAAGTGCTATTGGAAATGCATAAAAAAACGTGTAAGTAACCGCTTGATCGATGATACCGATATTATGATAAAAGCCGCCGCCTTCCGTCTGAAAAAATGGCGTAATCAGTACACAAATGGCTAAAAATTCATTGCGCCACCACTTAAAATGTCCGATAATAAACGCAGCGATAACAGCCATTAATAAAATATGAGTTACTAATTTGAATAAGGCTGCGCTGGCATATATACTGCTTATTGGCGATAAAAATGACTGCAATGCTACTGGAACGATGCGAAAATAGCTGTACATCGTTTGGTGGGCAAAGTAGCGATTACTACCTGCATAATGTTCGCCAGCAATTAACGCTTTTCCACCAAAAGGACTCGTCAAAACGGTCGAATTATGTTCAGAAGGCGCAACAATCGGCACCACATCTCCATCAAACGGCTGTTGATAATATTGCATAAACGAATGCCCTAGATCAGCTAGTAGCAAAGTTAATAGTACAATTTTTAGCAACAGATTCGACATCGATTAATTGTTCACGTAAGGAGATTAAGCAAACGAATGTAAGGAAAAAATCTGCTATGTAGCGGACATTTTTTCTAACTTTTAACGGACAGTGTACATCGTTTATCCATTAAATTTGTTTTCATCGAAATGTTAGACTTGTTCGTAAATAAGGAATATGAATATGACAAATAGATTTTTTCGATAGTTTGATTTAAAAAATTCTTGAATAGTCCCTCTATTGAAGTATTTTTTAAATTAAAATAACGAAAAAAGATACTGTCATATACGTGTTTATTATTTACGAACAAGTCTTTTATACTTTAAATAAATTCAAACCCATTTTTATGAAAAATATTTTGACCCTCTTTCTTGTAATTTTCGTTAGCGTTAGCGGCTTTTCGCAAGCTAAAAAGTATTTGCTTTTTGAGCATTTCACCAATACAAATTGCAGTATTTGTGCAGCGCGTAATCCACCTTTCTTTGCTTTGATTGAAAATTATCCTGATGATGTTCACCACATCGCTTATCATCCGCCTTATCCTTATATCAACTGCGTTTTTTATCAACACAACCGCGATGAAAATCAAAATCGAACCGATTTTTACAGCATTCCAGGAACACCGCGCGTCGTTTGGCAAGGTGGTCAAAAAACGAGTCCTTCGGTCGTAACGGCTGAAAAAATTGAGGAAGAATTGGCGGAAACGAGTCCAATTGAAATACTAGTAGAGGAAACAACGGGTGAAATGCGAACCGTTTCAATAACCATCCGCACGGTGGGCGAAAAACCTGTTGGCAATTTCAAAATATTAGCCGCTGTCGCAGAAAAAGAAGTGAATTATGCCGCTCCCAATGGCGAGGATCTACACCATAATGTCTTCCGCGATATGATTAGTCCAATTAGCGGCGAGATCATCAACTTTGCAGAAACGGGTGGCGAAGTGACCTTCACCTATGAATATGAACTCAACGCGGAGTGGGAAGCTGATCAAATTTACACCCTCGCCTGGGTACAAGATTTCGATATTGGAGACATATTAAATTCAGGTACGCGCTTCGATCCACGCGTAACGAGTACGGAAAATGTTTTACCTGCTTCTGCGATAAACATCACGCCAAATCCAGCGCAAAATTGGCTTAATATTTCTTTACAAAACATTGATAGTCAAGAAAATACCCTAAGACTAATTGACTTAACGGGTAAAGAGATCTTACGGCAAACAACGGAGCAAAATGTACAACTAGATGTGCAAAATCTAGCTCGCGGAATGTATTTATTGCAAATTCAAACGGAAGCTGGAACAGCGGTAAAGAAAGTGATTTTAGACTAAAAACAGACTACGTAAATAGATGTTAGACATTAGATAGCCGATTGATTATTAATAATCTAACGTCCAGCGTCTAACGTCTTAAGTCTGTAAACCTACTTACATTTTCTACAAAAAATAATGATTGATAATTTTTACAACGGTTGGCGTCTTAATGACTCCAGCCGTTTTCTTGTTTAATCGTACTGTAAAAAACAGTGTAAGTCGCTCACTATAAACGGATTGCAACTAAAAACTACCAACTTTAAGACTACCAACTACTTAGCCTTTTCTACTCCTCCTTTTTCTACCAAAATTAACCTAACTTTACTCCAAAATCACTTACCTCTTTATGGAAGTTTTCTTAGGTATCTTTGTTGCGCTCTCCTATATCGCCGCCGTCATTTTTGTGCGTCAAATGACGACACTGATTCACGAAATGGGACATGCCATTCCAGCTATGTTGTTTAATCAGACGGATAAACCAGTACAAGTTTTTATCGGTTCTTATGGTAACATCAAAGACGCTATTCAATTGAATTTCAGTGATTTACAGCTTTTTATTAAACCTAAATTTTTGGATTGGAAATTGGGTATGTGCAAAAGTCCACCGACGAATGATGTCAAAAAAGACATTATTGTCACGTTGGGTGGACCGATAGCAAGTACTCTCGTAGCAAGTATATTTTTGTTTTTGATGATTAAAGGCGGCTGGTCAGATGGTTGGATAACATTCGCCGCAATTTGTATGACTTCGGCACTGATTGACCTTTTCGTAAATTTATATCCACAAGGACAGCCGATTGCATTTTACGATAATTCGATTGGCTATAGTGATGGCTACTGGCTGAAAATTTATTTTAGTCGCTTACGAATGTCTAGTGATTATTTTGATTTGGAGGAATCGTTTTCCAATAAAGATTACGATGATGTAATCACCCGTGGACATGCTCTAATTAGTAATTCCGAACAGCAAAAAGAGGTGTATCAGCTTGTTTTAGCGGCTTTGTTAAAAAAGAATGACTATGAAGCCGCAATTGATTTTTATCACGAGTTGCATGCTCGTTTTCCAATTGATGATCGCGATCATTTTATTCTCAGTGAATTGATGCTCAACGTAAATGATACTGACGAAGCATTACAACACATCAACGTCTTTCTACATAAGAACCACAATGATATTGAGGGACTTAATCGGCGCGGTCATATTTTCCTTAAAAAAAGTGAATTCAAAGAAGCCTATCTCGATTTGAGTCATGCCCACCGCATGAATCCTTATCATGCGCAAGTAAATAGCAATCTAGGTTTATATCACCTGAAACAACGTGAACTGGCAGAAGCCGAAGCCTTTTTAAATATTGGTATTAAAAATAATCCTAAATGCGGTTTGTGTTGGTTCAACAAAGGCCTCTGGAATGAAGAAAAGTGGCGCTGGAGTGAGGCATTGGAATGTTTTGAAAATGCAAAGAAGTTTGGGTATGTGTTTCATGGGTTGGAAATGAAGATAGCAGAAATGGATAATTTGAGTAATCATGATTAACAAACTTTCCTCGACTTTTCACCCATCTTCATCGGATATTTGAACCTTTTTCCAAAAATTATCTTAATTTGGTTAACATTTACAAAAGAAAACTTAAAAAATAGGTCAAAGGTCTGGGGAGCAAGGCAGAAGGAAAATCCTTTTACCTTTCACCCTTAACTCTTTACCCAAAACCACTAAAATTATGGAGTTATTTCTTATTCCCATCGTCTTCGGATTGATGATTATTTTATCTAGCTTATTTACGGTTAAGCAACAAACGGCGGCTTTAGTAGAGCGTTTTGGTCGCTTTCAAAGTGTCAAACCTTCTGGTTTACATTTCAAAATTCCGTTTTTTGATCGCATTGCGGGACGCGTGAGTTTAAAAATTCAACAGTTGGATGTAGCGGTAGAAACCAAAACGAAGGATGATGTTTTTGTCAAATTACGGGTTTCAGTACAATATCGTATTTTAAGTGAGCAGATTTATGATGCGTTTTATAAGTTAGAAAATTCGCACGAGCAAATCACGGCTTACGTATTTGACGTAGTACGCGCAGAAGTACCAAAAATGAAACTGGATGACGTTTTTGTCCGTAAGGACGACATCGCCGTCGCTATCAAACGCGAACTAGAAGAAGCGATGAATACCTACGGTTTCACCTTCATCAAGGCATTGGTAACGGATATCGATCCTGATGAAAAAGTAAAAATCGCGATGAACCGGATTAATGCGGCAGAACGCGAAAAACTAGCGGCGGAATACGAAGGGGAAGCAGATCGCATTCGCATTGTAGCCAAAGCACGGGCAGAAGCAGAAAGTAAGCGACTACAAGGTCAAGGTACTGCTGACCAGCGTCGTGAAATCGCAAAAGGTCTGGAAGATTCGGTAGAAGTATTAAATCAAGTGGGGATTAATTCACAAGAAGCATCGGCGCTGATTGTAATTACGCAGCACTATGATACGTTACAAGCGATGGGAGAAAATGCCAATTCTAACTTAATCATGATGCCTAATTCGCCCACTTCGGCGAGCGACATGTTGACGAGTATGGTAACTAGCTTTGTGGCTTCCGCGCAAATGGGCGAAGACATGAAACTTAAATCTGCAGAGCAACGTAAGTTGAAATCAGGCGGCGGACACGCGGTCAAAGGGTAGTTTTTAATTCGTAGTTGGTAATCCCAATTCGAATTTCAAAATAGCAATCAGGTTGTCAATTGAGTTTGGCAACCTGATTTTTTATTGCTAAAAAAGGGTTTTGCAACTATTCGTCGCAAAACCCTTTTTTCATATCTCAGTATCATTTTGTAGCTCACGTAATAAGAGCAACTACCAGCTACAAACTCCTTACTACCAACTTCCCTACGCTCCTACTTCGCTCCCAGATCCGTCAAAATCTGATCTAGTTTTTCGTCTAATTTCGTCGCTACTGCATTGTACTCCGCTTTACTCGTTAAAGGTTCGTTTACACTACAGTAGAACTTAATCTTAGGCTCCGTTCCAGACGGACGCGCGGAAACAATACTGCCATCTTCAGTAAAAAATTGCAATACGTTCGACTGAGGTAAATCAATTTTTTCAATCTTACCGCTTGCCATATCTTTTGACTCACTGCTTTGGTAATCCTTGATAGTCAGTACTTTAGAACCACCCAATGCGCTCGGTGGATTCTCGCGTAAGTTTTTCAATAACGCCTGAATTTCTTCCGCGCCCGCTTTACCTGCCCTTTTGATAGCAATCAGTTTTTCTTT
>JBGCES010000007.1:0-5330 GCA_045106545.1 Saprospiraceae bacterium | reverse complement strand
CCAAAAGCAGATCGTTAGGATTCAATTTATCTGCCAGTGCAGCTAAAAATCGCTCCGCATCAGCGGGTTCAAAATTTCCAATATTACTCCCTAAAAATAACACTACTTTCCGACCAAAACTTGGATCGCTCAGCGATTCTAGTACTTCAAAATAGTCGCCCTGCAATGGCGCAACGGGTAGTTCTGGCCACCGTATATTCAAATCATCTTCCAATAAATCCAAGGCATTCTGTGAAATATCAATAGGCGCGTACTGAAAATCTGCCTGCTGTTCCAAAAAGTATTCTAATAATACTTTTGTCTTCGTTCCGTCGCCTGCCCCTAGTTCAATTAAGCTGAATCGCTCTTTCCCGATCGCTTGTAAAATATCCCCTTTTTGCTGCGCAAAAATGTCGTACTCACAATTGGTTAAATAATATTCAGGCATCGCCATAATCTGCTGAAAAAGTGCATCGCCCCGCTGATCGTAGAAATATTTGGAGGATAACTTTTTCGGCGATTGACTCAAACCAGCAGCAATATCGTTGGCAAAAGTAGTATTGATCGCAGGTTTTGCATTTACAATAGAATCGATCATGAATAAAAAGATTGTTTGATTGTTAAATGGTTTAATTGTGGGGCTATCCTATGATGTAAGGTGAAAAATTTATGAGTAGTTAAATTAAGTTGATTGAGTTAATAAAGTTGATTTACACATTATACTAAACAACTGACTTTCAACACTTTATGATAACAAAAATTTAATTAACCTAATTAACAAATAAACCTATCAACGACCTCACTTCACTAAACGAAAGCCCATAAATTGCCAACGCTTATCGGTTTGGAAAAAATTGCGGTAAGTCATCCGAATATGTGAGCGCGGTGTCGCGCAAGAACCACCGCGCAAGACCATTTGGTTAACCATGAATTTACCATTGTACTCCCCCAATGCGCCTTTCCAACGCGGATAATTGGGATAAGGCAAATACGCGCTGCCTGTCCACTCCCAAACCGAGCCTAGCATTTGCGTATCCGTAGTAGATTGAGGTGAAATAGGATGGAAATTATTTTGCTCTAAAAAATTACCTGCTATCGGAATTTCGGTATGTATTTTTTTGCAAGCTACTTCCCACTCTTGCTCGGTCGGTAAGCGACAGCCTTTCCAATTGGCGTAAGCATCTGCTTCGTAATAACTTACATGGCAAACAGGCAAATCAGGGTCAACTTTTTGTAGTCCTTGCAAGGTATATTGATACCATTCGCCTGCTTTTTCATACCAGTAGAGTGGTGATTTAGTTTCTAAACCTTTTGTCCACTCCCAGCCTTCGCTCAGCCAGTATTTATGATTTTCGTAGCCGCCCGCTTGCATAAATTCAAGGTATTCGCCATTGGTGACTAGGCGATTGGCAATGCTATATTGATGCAAATACACCTTATGCACGCCACCTTCATTGTCCCAGTGAAAATCATCGCCTTGATAACCAATTTCATATACGCCTTCAGCAATATCGGTAAAAGATAATTCACTCACCGACTGCTTGGGCGAAGCATTTTCTATCTGTTTAGCGTAAGCGGGATAGAATGGATTTGTTCCTAAAATATATTTAATATCCGTTACCAATAACTCCTGATGTTGCTGCTCATGTTGCAGCCCAATCATGACTAGATCGGTTAAATCTTTGGGAATCACTTGCCCCGCGAAACTGTCGAACAACCGCTGTATATTTTCATCTACGTGTTGACGATATTCTAGGATGGTTTCGGTAGTCGGATGCGTCATATTCCCCCGATTACTCCGCTGAATGCGCGGGCCCTGGCTTTCATAATAACTATTAAAAAACCAGTTCAGTGCCAAGTTAAAAGGCTGATAATCAGTTAGGTTGGGAATCAACACGAAGTTTTCAAAAAACCAGGTCACGTGCCCCAAATGCCACTTAGGTGGACTAACATCTTCGTGTGGTTGCACTACGAATGTTTCGGGTGTCAACGGTTTGCAAATCTCGATCGATTGCTGACGCACTGCCTGATAATGTGCTGCGATGTCAACTAAATGTTGAACCGTAGGATTAAGAGTCATAATACAATTGGTTATGAGTAAAGAGACAAAGAATAAGTCACACCATTGTGACCTAATCGTTTATCTATTTTTTTCCTGCTATTTTTAAAAGGGTGATTCTAACACGTCAAAAATACAGCCGTATTTTATCCGATTTTAGTAGAAGTGGTAGGTAAGATAATTTAGAAATAGTGTATTTCTGAATTATCTTCTTTGACTTGAGTGGAAGCAATTTATATACAATTGAATAAAAAATAAGTTTAATACAACTGGTTTAATTGTTTAATCATTGAACGGATTATCCATTCTAATAAATTCATTATCAATAGTTTACATCAACAACGAGGCAAATATCAGCAATTTTCATTTTGTAAGCAAATCATACTCCGCGAGTTCTGCCAAACTTTTTTCGCTAGAAAAAATGCTCTGCACAAATAAGATTAGTACACGTTAGAGCGGAAAAAACTCCGCGCCTCCGTAACTCCGCGTTTCAAATTGAAAATTGCTGGGCAAATATAAAAAACTACGCTACATCCTTAATCTCAACGCCTTTCCAGAATGCAACCCGTCCTTCGATTTGCTTTGCTGCATATTTCGTTTCTGGATAGTACCAAGCCGCATCTTGATTGGTATTACCATCTATTTCAACACTGTAATAAGAGGCAACGCCTTTCCAGTGACAAGAAGAATGTGTATTACTATCTTTGAAATATTGTTTATTCAAACTATCGGCAGGAAAATAGTAGTTGCCTTCGACATTTACTAAATCATCGCTTTCTGCGATTACTTTTCCCTTCCAAATGGCTTGCTTTTTCATAAATGACAATTTTTTACTTTTAGAGAGTTACTTTCGTAATAACTAAATACATTGAATTGCTCGTTTGTTGTGACGAGTAGCTGTTTAAACCATTATTTTTTGTATGAAATGTCGCCGAATGACAGACGAATTCTATTTTTACAATCGATAAAAAATACATTTACGTTTTTTAAAATGATCCAAGCATCTTTCCTTCTTCGTATATGTCCTTATTTCTCAAAAAGACCAAAACAATTTACACCTTTGTAACGACCAACTTAAACACGATCAACTACCTATGCGGGTTAGCGCAATTATACCAACGCTGAATGAAGCAGACAATATTGGACAAATGGTTCGCCATCTAAGTGCCTGTGGTGGCGATGCCTTACATGAATTACTGGTAATAGATGGTGGTAGTACCGACGATACGGTTAAAATTGCTGAAGCAGCAGGCGCGACCGTCCTCGTCGCTCCCGAAAAAGGGCGTGCTGCCCAAATGAACTACGGCGCACAGCAATCCACAGGCGAGTTGCTTTACTTTGTCCACGCGGATAATTTACCGCCTGAGTGCTATATGAGTGAAGTACAAAAAACCGTAGCCGAAGGTTATCCAATGGGCTGTTTTCGCTTCAAATTTGACTCGCCTAGTGTTTGGTTAAAAATTAATAGTTGGTTCAATCGCTTCAATAAATTATGGTGTCGAGGTGGCGATCAGACCTTGTTTATCACGCGAGACGTATTTGAGCAACTGGGTGGTTATCCGAATGATTACATTATCATGGAAGAATATAAATTGTTAGAACAAGCAAGTAAACAAAATATTCCTTTCAAGATCATCCCAAAATTCGTATTAGGCTCCGTTCGGAAGTACGAAGACAACAGCTATTTGCGCGTCCAAATTGCCAATTTTATTGTATTTAATATGTACAAACGCGGCGCATCTCAGCAGCGAATGGCGCGAATGTATAAACGCTTACTTAATTACCGTTAAGAGCTTGTTTGGCATTTAATAATTGGTCTCTAACTTGCTCTTTTTACACTATTCTTCGTTAAGAAAATGGTCATTTATCCCGATAAACTTCCATTTCCTTGCCTTGACTAGTGTAAAAATAGCTGCGTTTTAACTAAAAGATCAAATTCCGAACAAGCTCTAGATTTACACTATCTTTTCCTTACCTTTGGTCGTAACAAAATATACGACTTATGTTAAAACTATTACTATCCGCTGTCTTATTGTTAAGCAGTACTTTTACCTTTGCGCAAAACAGTCATCCTAATAATGGAAAGTTATTTACGAACGAGTCTATCGCTCGTATTGACATCCAAATGGACGGCAACGATCTGAATTTCATTCTCGATGAAGACAACTTCAATAGTGACGAACACTTTCCCGCCACTTTTATTTTCACCAACGATGACACCGTAGATACACTCGAAAATGTAGGCTTTCGCTTACGCGGAAACACAACGCGTAGTGCTGCTAAAAAAGCCTTTAAAGTTAGCTTCAATACTTACGAAGCAGGTCGCAAATATCGCGGCGTAGAAAAATTAAACATCAACCCAGAAAAGAACGATCCGACGATTGCACGCTCCCATATTTGCTGGGATTTAGCGCGACAAATTGGCATTCCTGCCGCTCGTTCTAATCACATCGAATTGTATATCAACGGGGATTACTACGGGCTATATTTGAACGTAGAACACATCGACGAAAACTTTGTGCAGCAACGTTTTGGGAATAATGATGGAAATTTATATAAATGCCTCTTCCCTGCTGATTTAGTTTATAAAAACAGTAATCCAAATTCATATAAAGAAGACGTTTACGGAAGACGTGCCTATGATTTGAAAACCAATACCGATAGTGATGATTACAGCGATCTCGCTGAATTTATTGACATTTTAAACAATGCTCCACTAGCGAATTTAGCGTGTGAGTTGGAAGCCGTTTTTAATGTAAATGACTACTTAAAAGCGATGGCTTTTGATGTCTTAACGGGCAACTGGGATGGGCCACTATACAACAAAAACAACTTCTATCTCTACCACAATACGGCGACCGATAAGTTTGAATATCTTCCTTATGATTTGGATAATACACTAGGCATCGACTGGCTACAACGCGACTGGTCAGAACGTGATATTTATCGGTGGGCGCGTACCAGCGAACAACGTCCATTGTTTTATCGCCTTATCGCCGTCGATGAATATAAAAATCGCTACTCGTACTACTTGCAAGAGTTTATGGAGCAGTATTTTAATGTAGATAATCTGGATTATTTTATTGCCGAATTACCAGAACAACTTGATCCTTACATTCAGCGCGATGAGTATTATTCAGCTGATTTTGGTTTCTCCCCCACTGCGTTTATTAGCACTTTTACGGAAGAAATGAACAGTTTTCACGTCGATTATTCTATCAAAAACTTCATATACTTTTTGTTCAATCTTTGGTTTTAAGACAGAACAAACAGCACAATTTTTTGATGAAAA
>JBGCES010000699.1:0-3173 GCA_045106545.1 Saprospiraceae bacterium | reverse complement strand
CCGCATTGGCTGAGTAGGAGAGGGTATCGGTGCATTAACACTAGTTGATAAGCAGGGAAAATTTGTCGATACCGCAGGTGAGTTTTCAGGTCGCTACGTAAAGAATTACAAAAACGATCCCGACTACGTCAACGTGGACGTGGACATTTCCGTAAAATTAAAATTAGAAGGAAAAGCCTTCAACGTTAAAAAATACGAACACAACTATCCACACTGTTGGCGTACAGATAAACCGATTTTGTACTATCCGTTGGATAGCTGGTTTATCCGCGCGTCGAGCGTTAAGGAACGCATGTACGAATTGAACAAAACGATTAACTGGAAACCGGCAAATACGGGCGAAGGGCGTTTTGGGAAGTGGTTGGAAAACTTGAATGATTGGAACTTATCGCGCTCGCGTTATTGGGGTGTTCCGTTACCAATTTGGCGGACGCAGGAAGAGGACGAAAGTCAGGTAACAGAAATCTGCATCGGTTCAATTGCTGAGTTAGAAAAAGAAATCGACAAAGCAAATCATAAATTAGGTCTCAATCAGTCTGTGCCCAAAGACTTACACCGTCCATATATTGATGACATCGTTCTCGTAAGTGACGACGGTCGCAAAATGGTACGTGAATTAGATTTGATTGACGTTTGGTTTGATAGCGGCTCGATGCCTTACGCGCAGTGGCACTATCCGTTTGAAAATAAAGAGAAATTTGAACGTAATTTCCCCGCAGATTTTATTGCTGAAGGCGTAGATCAAACGCGTGGTTGGTTTTATACTTTACACGCGATTGCGACGATGGTGTTCGATAATGTGGCGTACAAAAATGTCGTATCCAATGGTTTAGTGCAAGACAAAAATGGACAAAAAATGTCCAAGCGTCTGGGCAATGCCGTTGAGCCATTTGAGACTTTGGAAAAGTACGGCGCAGATGCTTCGCGTTGGTACATGATTTCTAATTCGCAGCCGTGGGATAATTTGAAATTTGACCTTTCGGGATTGGATGAAGTGCGCCGTAAGTTCTTCGGTACATTGTATAATACCTATTCCTTTTTCGCGCTATACGCGAATATCGATGGATTCAAATTTGCGGAAGCAAACGTTAAATTACAAGATCGTCCTGAGATTGATCGCTGGATTATTTCTTTGCTCAATTCGTTGGTCAAAGATGTAGAAGCGGATTATGCCAATTACGAACCGACCGCTGCCACGCGAAAAATCCAAGGTTTCGTAATGGACAATTTGAGTAACTGGTATGTACGTCAGTGTCGCCGTCGCTTTTGGAAAGGCGATTATACCGAAGACAAAGTTGCGGCTTATCAAACGCTATATACTTGTATGGAAACCATCTCGAAATTAATGGCACCTGTTGCGCCGTTTTTCGCCGATTGGTTGTACCGTAACTTAAATGAAGAAACGGAGCGCGAAACGCATCTTTCGGTTCATTTAGCGGATTTTCCTAAAGCAAATGAAAGTGCGATTGATAAAGCATTGGAACAACGGATGGATTACGCGCAGCGTATTTCTTCCTTGGTGCTTTCCTTACGGAAAAAAGAAAAATTACGGGTTCGTCAGCCATTACAAAAAATCTTACTACCGATTTTA
The DNA here is from genome assembly GCA_045106545.1 of Saprospiraceae bacterium. GTDB lineage: Bacteria > Bacteroidota > Bacteroidia > Chitinophagales > Saprospiraceae > JBGCES01. The sequence goes on along the minus strand of JBGCES010000699.1, from coordinate 1,582 downwards.
GATGAATCTTTTCAGCAGCAAGTAGAAGGCGTGAAAGATTTGATTTTGGCGGAAGTGAACGTGAAAGAAATCGAATATATCACCGATACGTCGGGCATTTTAAAGAAGAAAGTTAAGCCGAATTTTAAAACGCTTGGTCGTCGTTTGGGTAAGAATATGAAATTTGCTGCACAGGCGATTGGCAAAATGAACCAAGATGATATTGCTCAGATTGAAAAAGCGGGCGGTTATACTTTGGTGGTAGGTGAAGAGAAATTTGAATTGACGCTAGAAGACTTCGATATTCAAGCAGAAGACATTCCAGGGTGGTTAGTAACTAACGACGGCAACTTAACCGTAGCATTGGATATCAGCTTAAATGATTCCTTAATTGCTGAAGGTACAGCGCGTGAGTTGGTCAATCGGATTCAAAATATCCGTAAAGATCAAGATTTCAATGTGACTGATAGGATCAATGTCCAATTGCAGCGCGATCCAGTGGTAGAAACAGCAGTAAAAGATTTTGGTGATTACATCAAATCAGAAACGTTGGCAGTAGCACTAGAATTAGTGGATAGCGTGAATGGCGGTGAGCAGATTGAATTACCTGATGATGTGAAGCTAAATATTTTAGTGAAGCAAGAAGGTTGATTTTAAGTTGATAGTTTGTAGTTGCCCCGAATTGCTTGAACAATTAGGTATTGCTGACTAATAAAACTATAAATTGAATAAGCGTAAATTCTTTATGTTTCAAAATATACAGAACGGCAGTTGGAGCAATCTAGCTGCCGTTTTTTTATTAAAAATGCTCCTTAACCATTTCCCAAACTAGCCCTGATTCGTAGCCTTTCCCAATCGCATATTTAGCTAGTTTGCCGCGTTTTTTGAATGCATCTGATTCTCTAATTAGCGCATGCTTTTTTTCTAATAATTTGAACAAGGTGTCGTCATAATCGAACTCTTCCAGTTCTTCCATTGCTTTTTTAATACAGTAAGGAGAAATGTTACGCCGTTTCAATTCTAATGTTATTCTAAACTTACCCCATTTTTTCATCCGAAACTTTCCACGTGCATAAGATCGCGCAAATCTTTCTTCATTCAAAAAATTTTCCGTTATTAGCTCTGCAATTATCTCATTTGCGACATCTCCATAAACGCCCAGATCATATAACTTCTGCCTAACTTCCTGATGACAACGATCCTGATACGCACAGTAATGTTCTAATTTATCCAAGGCTTCTTCTTGGCTGATGTATTTTTTTTTCAAAATATTTTTTGTGAAAAATGTACCCTAACAGCAAAAAGTTCGTCTGTATAAACGGGAGAATGCATAATAAAATGGTTGATAGAACACTAAATTACAATCATTATCTTTCTCACACACCTTATCATCTTTCAAAATTTAAATAAATCAAAACAATTATGGAAAATCTCTTTGATATTAGCCAACTAAGTTCAATGGTTACGGCTTATGCGCCTAAAGTATTAGGTGCAATTCTTACCTTAATCATCGGTTTTATGATCGCAGGCTGGGTGACAGGCATGGTTAAGAAAATGCTCAAACGAAATAACGTTGATGCTACACTGGTTCCTTTTTTAAGTT
>JBGCES010000698.1:0-18138 GCA_045106545.1 Saprospiraceae bacterium | reverse complement strand
CCATCGGTACCATCTTCATCAATAGAGGCATTACCTGCTTCCAATCTAGCGTAAACGTAGTAAGTGATGGGCATAGCCGTCGTATTGGCGGGCAATGTCAACCCAGTAACTTGGGTCATGGTGGCAGCATTTGCTGGCATGATCTCATCTTCCAATAAGGTCAAACCTACTGCAGTACCATCGTACACTTGATTAGCAGGAGCAGCACCTGCACCAGTACTATAATAAAGCGCTAAATCTCCAGGATTTGCTTCGTGAGCAATGTCTACAGTAAATGTAGTTTCATCAGAACAAAGCATACCATTAACTGGATCAATCATCGACATTGTAATCACTGGGCAACAATTAGCAATCGTTACAGTGAAGGTCTGACTATCAGTGTCACATGGGCTAGGCGCATTAGCATCGCCCGTTACGGTATAAGTAAACGTAACTATTACTGGTGAAGCACCAACCGTTACACCATTCGCATCAAAATTACCCATAGCGGCATTGAAGTTACCTACCGTACCTGTAGCACGTGTCCAAGTACCTCCTGTAGTCGCATTTGCACTCAACAATCCGTTCAAATCAATCAACGTCATGCCTTCATTACTGTCGTTACAAACTGTACCACTACTTGCATCACCTGCCTCAACTGGTGGATGCACTACGACTGTCGTTTCAGCAAAATCTTGGCAATTATCCGTTGCGCCTTGCAATAGTGCATACACATAATAGGTCACTGGCGCAGCAGTAGTATTATCTGGGAAAGTAGCATTCGCTAAAGTTGCCATTCCACTCGTGGAAGTAGCGGTACTTAAAGCTGTACTAGTTTCCGTATAAGGATCGGTCAATTGAGTGGTACTGTAAGAAAACGCTACCGTTTGTCCTTCCCAATCGGTAGTAGTCGCTTTTAAAGCGGTCGTTAAACTACCTGGCGCACAGAGGTGAGCGGAACTACCTGCATCAACGGCTAAATTAGCCACTGTTGCACAAGCGGTCAAACCAAAATCAACGGTCAAATTACCATTGGTATCATCTCCGTCAACTGCCGTATCAGGTGAGCCACCCGTAGATAACGAGATGACATTACTCATGATCATCGTCATCATTTGCGAGCCGTTGTCGTTATTGTCGGTTGCTGATTCAGCGGTAGGTGCTTCGTAAGTTCCACTACCCGTATTCAAATTAGCACCTTCGCCCGTACTACTGACTAATCCGGCAGGAATACCACCATTTAGTTTTACGTAGTAATCACCCGCAGGTAATAAATCAAAACGATATAAACCGCCCGAAGCAGTAGCCTGCATGCCTTTTAAAACATCATCTACTGTCCCTTTTATATCATCTGCACCTAAGCTGTATAATTCTACCGTTACGCCATCAATTCCCGTTTCGCCATTATTAAATAAACCATCATTATCCGTATCGCCCCATACTAAATTACCGATAGAAACATAACAGTCGTTGACCGTTAGCATTACATCATAAGTATTTGCTGTACAAGGTGCGCCGATTGGGTCGAGGGTATAAGTAAAAGTAATGGTCTGTCCTTCCAAAGCAGTAGATGCCGTGAATTCTGAACCTGATAGATTTGCAGAAGCAGCTACATTGGCAGTACTCCATGTACCTGTGATAGTACCTGAACTAATTAAGCTGTTTAAATCAAAAACATGCTCCGTTCCAGTAACGGCAGGACTATCTTCGCTACAAACATCTGCGGTTGAACTACTGAAAGTTGCCGTAGGTGTTGCCTCGATGACTTCTACCGTTACGCAATCACTATTTTTAGTACACACTACGCCATTCAAAGCAGAAGTAATCACTACTTGGTAGTAAGTATTACCCGCAGTAGCCGTAGCAGGCGGAGTATAAGTATCAGTATTCGCGCCATTTCCGCTCAAGTTCATAAATCCGCTAGCACAATCGGTCGTGCTACTTTGCCATTGGTATGAAACTGTTCCGTCTGCGGATGGAGTAGTTGCAAAAGTGATGGCAGTGGGATTTGTACCAAAACAAACAGTCTGGTCGGCAGTCATCGTAGCAGCATTAATATCGTTTACAATTAAATTGATATTGGCGAGACTACTCTTACAATTGGTATTGTCATCTTCTACCTCAGCGTAAACCGTCACATCAGCCGTTGTGTAAGCAGCAGGAGTGGTAATTGCCATAGTACCCGCCGCATCAGAATACCAGTTAACCGATACGTCCGACTGACCGTTGATGATGGTTGTTTCTAAAGTCGTTAAATCAAAGATTCCATTTCCCGTACCGTCCTCACAAACGCTCATCATAGCTGGATCAGCCGTAGGCAGCGGATTTACTGTAACAGTTGTAATTGCCATCGGCAAGCAGTCAGGGTCTTCAATAGATGAATTCGCTTGCGCTAAAATGAAATAGTAGGTCGTCGTCGCGGTTGGCGAAACACTCGTTTCGGTTGTCATCGTTGCCGCTGCGGCAGGTGTTACGGCTGCATTTACAGCTGTAATATTATTCGTACCATGATTGGTAAAATCGTATAAATCAGCCGCAGTAAGCGTTGCATTTGAACTCGCATAAATTGCTAAATCGCCGATGTCAGCTCCGTGCGTTAATTTTAGATCAACGCTTTCGCCATTACAAATTTCAGTAACTGTGACGTTTGATTGCTGAGTTTCAATGGAGGTCAACGTTGGACAAGAAAGATAGAAACCCGCGTCATTGCTATGATCAACTGTTCCTGCATCTCCCGTAGTGATCATAATCGAAGGTGCGTCCATGTCGCAAGTCATCGTACCTAAGCTAATATCACTATCTACTATATCGCTATTATTTGAATTTGCATTAGTAGTAGTCATGACGTAATCAGTACCATTTACAGTTAGGTTACTATTGTTTGTATCCCAATCCGTACCACCAAACACAATTTTATAACCCGTATTCGCTTGTAAGCTATCAATTGACGTACTTGACCAATTAAGATTGGGATCGGTTGAGTTTTTACTGTTGAAATAGTATTCGCCGTTAGCATCTGTCAGTGTGGTAGCAACGAGGTTACAATTTTCATCATAAAGAGCAACGGGAACAGCTGGAATACCAGGTTCGCAAGCGTCTTGAATGCCATCGTTATCGGTGTCTTCCCAGACGTAGTTACCGATTTCGATGGGGGCAGAAGCACAGAGAAATTCAATATCTCCTAGAGCTGCACCTTTACCTAGATTAGTAACAAAGTTACCAGCAAAAATCTCGGCGGCACCAGATAAAGCACCATTATCTGTATCATCAAAGTAGAAGACACCTCCAGAGTTGAAACTGATGGGATCTTCAGCTGCAACAATTAATCTACCAGTACTGGGATTATAGCCAATTCCACCGATGATTCCATTTTTCTCTTTTCCTTCATCACAGTAGTAACTTCCACCACCCCATTCTTCATTAGAATTAGCATTACAGCCAGTTCCAGAAGGTATAGAGCCGTTATTTTCTAGTACATAATTGCCATTTTGTAATCCCGCTATTCCTAGATTTCCTCTAGGAAAAACGTTGGTCATGGTTGTTTCTGGAGTTCTTGGGTGATAATTTAGCGTAGCATATTGATAGCCAGTTCTATCTAATATCGTGAACACCATATCTCCATTATTTTTAAATTGAAAATCTGAGAATAATGGTTGGTGCATCCCACTAATGAAATCTCCTTGTGGATAATCGCTTTCATCATCTGACCAAGGCACAAAATCTGAATTTCTAGCAAAATTAGTATTGTCAAGTGGTATAAATAACTCTTCTGTCCAATTGGCGGCAGTAGTACTATTCAAATCAAGGCTGTAAACAGAAGCATTGAGGTTGTTTTCATCTCTAGTTATTTCGGCAGTACAAGTGAGTCCTGCGTATAGCTTATTTTCGTGAATAGTTAAACCGAAAGGTCTAGCGACACCACCCGTGCAGCTTTTAGCTGGCAAAGCTATTGTGGATACGTTTGCAGCGGTTACTGCCGCGCCAGTTAGATGATAGTTTGTTAAATCAATGACGGCTATTTCTCTGCGGAATAAATTGACAATGTAGAGGGTATTTCCATCATCTGAAAGTTCTATGTCTCCAATTCCTTCTTTACCTACTTTGGCGAAAGCTTCTAAATCAAGACTAGGATCTTTAGAATCAGCAGAAAGTTCTCTACCGCCTGCTCCGTTTACACCGATACTTCCTACGTCAATTCCAATAGATTCTATATCCAAAAATGAGGTAAAACTTGGCGTAGCAGCTTTATAATTTGCCACATAGATACCACCGATACCTAATGCTCCCATTCCCGAATGTCGGCGAATAAAAGCGGAACCATAGACAACTCCGCGATTTTGATCTACCGCAATCCCCCAGAGTGTACCAGTTTCAGAAATAGGCGTAGTAAAGGTTTTGTTAATGCTCGTACCTGTCTCGGTCTCTAGGATGGCTACCACTCCTGCATTTATTCCTGGGGCGTTTGAACCAGTAGTTACCAATGGATCTCCATTGATGTAACAAGGAATAATGTAAGGTGGAATTTCTTCGCAGTAATCCGCGGGATTAGCAACCCCCAATTCTGCACAACCAGGAGCGGTGACAAATTGAACCGTTGTTCCACCATTGTTACCTGCTTTAGTAGGTTGCGCCCAACAAGACACTGATTCTGGTAGAGAAAATTCTACGCGATAATCCGTTCCCGCCGTTGCTACACTAGCAGGAAATTGGTATTCACCATCATTATCGGTATAAGTTGAATCAACTGGAGCATTGCTCGTACAATCGTAGATATACACTTTAATACCTGCTACACCTTGCGTTTCGCCTGCGTCTTTAGTACCATCGTAATTGTAATCTTCAAATACTTGACCTCCGATCTGATTCTAATGTAAAAGAACCACAGGCATTTAAAGCATCAATCGCAACTGAGTTATTACAGGAATTATAAGTAAGCCCTGTATTACTACCTCCTTCTTGCCAAAGCCCTTCGCATATCGTCCCACTACAATTTATCAATTCTTGCAAAAATAAATTGTCTCCTATCGAAGCTGCACAGAGTGTTGTATCTATTGAAATATTATTATTGGTTGGACAACATTCTTGGGTAATGGCGATCCCTTTGGGCAGTTCTCCTGGCCCGACGGTTCCGAAGCCCTTGATATAACTCAGGTCACTGGGGTCCACCAGGGCGATACAATCTTGTCGGCCCGCGATGTAAAGAATATCTACGGTTTCCACGTACACGATTCCCAAGGCATCATCCCAGCCAGCACCAGCTTGGGTAGATTCCTGTACCACCGTTACTAAGTTACCGGTCGCAATATCCACCTTGAGCAGATAAGAGTCGGAGAAGGTATTCGCCGTGGCCAGCACGTATAGGTGTGTCCCATCAGTAGTTACCCCATAAATCGATTCATAATCGTCTAGGTAACCTCCCGTTACGATCGGGTCGACACAATCCCCGTCAATCAGATCTTCGGTAAACGTAAACCGGAATAGTGCACTTGGCGAATCACCAAAAGCCCCTACTGACACCAGGATGGTGCCATCGCTCAATATTTCCATTCCCCAGTCGGGAACGCCATTATCCGGGTAATTGAGGCATATTTCTCCTAACCGGTCCCCACAGGGGTCAAATACGGATATTTTATTTCTTGCGGTATTCGGACCTCCCCCATTGGCGAAGATCAACCCCTGATAAGACCCAATATTATACAGGTCCCACTGAATCTCCGTATCCTCAAACAAGGTGGCATCCGCTAAGGTGCCGCCGGCACAGTCCATTTTGTAAATCGGGCCACCAGAAGTATTACCAAAATAGATATCTCCGTTGATATCGGTACCGATGCCGTGGGGCGAAGTCAGGCCCGTCATCCACTGGTCTCCGTTAGGCTGGGTAACTTCGGTGAGATCGCCCGTAAGGGGATCTACCTCCCATTTGTAAATTTTCCCATTCCCGGGGTTCTGGTCTCCAATGTCGTTCAGGTAAACGTAGTTGGTGCAGTTACAAACCGAGATGCCATCGGAAGGAGGATCTTCAGACGGCCTAGCCTCAATTCCCACCTTAATCGGCTCAGAAGCCAATAGCGCTGAGCCTGCAAACCAGGAATCATACCATTCAACAAGGTTATCCCAAAAATTCGTGACAGAAAACGCTGCATTCGTTGAGGTCTCCGTCGTAGTTATATTTTGAGTAGAAGTGGTAGCGGAATTTTCAATAGAGGCGAGGCGCGTGAATTCCTGAGGATACAGATATGATTCTAAAGTATTATCAATTTGAGTAGCATCCGCAGATAGCGATTTATCCAAATATACATAGTCTTGCAGATTTAAATTTTGATTGGAAAATAAATTATTGGCTTCACTAGGTAAACTAATCAAGATACAAACTACAACAAATAATAATGTAAATAATTTCTTCATGGTGGAACAATAATGTACAGTGATCCAAGCTGCCAATTGACAGTTGAATTCCCTAGAGTTATAGAGATTATAATAAATCAGATATAGAAATAATTAGATTATGCGCAACTACTACAGTGTTGTGCCAAATAAAAAGTCTATATGCGGATTAGAAAAGTGATAGGTGGAAAATATTTAAGAGTATAATAAATCTGATCACTAGCGATCTTTTCGCTCGTATCTATCGTGGTAAGTAGATAGACGTTAGATTTTAGACATTAGACGTTAGATAACTCGTTGGCTATCAATTTTCTAACGTCTAATGTCTAACGTCTTAAATCTGTCAACCTACTTAAGTAAGAGCGCATATTTAGATATAGTTAAAAAATTCGGTAACGTATTGATGTTGAATTGATTATCTAACGTCTAACGTCTAACGTCTTCTTACTTATCTGTATTTAGCCGTCGTTAATCACATAACCGATTTGTAGAAATCGGTAAAGTAGGTATGGGGACAATCAATTGTAGCAGGAGTATACACTTCCTTATATCTATCATTTCTTGGTCAAGTAACTAAGAACAGAGAGGAAGAAGAAGGGAAACGATTAGTATAGTATTTATTTAGCCATTGCGCATCTTAAGAAAATTTTGATTAGTAAAAATAATATCTGAATAAGTGTATATGTAAAATAAAGCAGTTAAACAGTACACATGTATAGAATTATTATCTATATATAAAAATAGAAGTATTAATCGGGCGCAATAGAGATTTGTCCCCTAGATTATGAAAAAAGAAGAAAGAGAGATAATATTACAATTTGATCGACCAAAATCATATGTGATATGCAAACCTCTCTTTCGATGACAAATATACTAAAAAGCAGATTTGAACAAATCACTGATTGTAGCGACTGGCTTAATTTATTGCTGGCGGGAAAATTTTATGATTTCGAGCAGCAGCTACATCAGGCGATTTACGAACTATACGATTTAGTATGCTACGGAATGATAACGAGCGTTAGTAAGAGTAAAGCGTTTGTTGAACGTCAACGAGTAGTAGCGACCGATTTAGGCTTAAAAAAGCTAGTGCCTCGTATGGCGACCGTTCAATTACGGACGGGGACGAAGCTGAGGTATGAATCATTATACGCCAAACAAGCCCCAGACTCTTATGAATCTACGCGTCACTTATCACAAGTGATATGGAAAATTGATGATTCGGCTAGTCCAATGTATCAAGGCATAAGTTGCTTGTTTTCAGTGCTTTGTCCATCTTTTTCGGTTGCTCAATCCCTGATGGGATATTTGGATATTGATGGTCATACGGATCGGGTTCGTCAGGTATCATTATCACTAGCAGAGCGGGGGTTAACCAACCGAACAACGGTGCAGTTGTCCGCCGAAGATACTTTAGCAGACAAACGGGTGGTGATTGCCATTGATGGAGGACGTACTAGAACGCGGGTATATACAGGGGATAAAAAAGGGCGTGGTGAAAAATTCGACACCCCTTGGCGCGAACCCAAAATGTTGGTCATTAGTACTTGTGATGCAGCTGGAAAAATGAATCAGGAGATGGCACCGATTTATGATACCACTTACGGGGATGACGAAACTTTTGCTTTACTGGCAGATTATTTAAAGCGGCTAGAGATAGAAAAGTGTAAGAGTGTACAATTGGTAGCAGATGGGGCGACATGGATCTGGAATCGAGGAAAAGCGACCTTATTAGATTTAGGTGTAGCTGAAGAGAAGATTATTGAAACGCTAGATTACTATCATGCTATTGAACACCTGACAGCGATGAAGGTCTATTTTGAGCCAACGGAGCAAGAATCTTGTTACAAAAAACTGAAGACTGCACTTTGGCAAGGGGATTTTCAGCAGATGAAGACCATTATTCAAAGTGGCATTAGTGACATTGATATCGAAGATTTCACTCCTTTTAGATACTTCAAAAAACAGCAAAATAGAATTGATTATCAAGGACTTAGAGCAAAGAAACTTCCGTGTGGTAGTGGTTTGGTAGAGTCCGCAATTCGGCGCATTATCAATTTGAGGTTTAAATCTCCTTCTAGTTTTTGGTATCCTGAAAATGCAGAAAAATTGATGTTCATGCGAGGAGTAGCTTTGTCTGGACGATGGGAGAATATGATGAACAACCTTTTTTCTTAACTAAAAAATGGGGACAAATCTCTATTGCGCCCGTATTAATCTAATTTACTTATCCATAAATATTTAAAATTGTGACATGGAAAATATCAAATTTGTTACCAACCATAATCAACAAGACAATGTTCAATATTACATATCTTCTCTAGCATCGTAAATCACACGCTAGGATTCAATATAAACTGAACATTGTCGTCTAAAATTCTTCCCTATCGAATCAGTGTTCCGTTTGCTTTAAGTTTTACCCCAAAATTTGGTTGCGATTCAATAAAGATAATTTTCATTGATACTTGATAGAGGGAAAAGAAAAAAAATGGTGAGTGTCTGTGCGTAGTAATGAATTCTAACGGCTATCAAGTTTGTTTAATTTGAACAACCTTTGGAATATATTTTCTTAAAACTGAAAACATATTTATCCCAAAGTTTCAATAATAATCATCAATATTGATGAAGTATAAACAATAAAAAAAAACTTTAAACAAATTCAGCCGATAGCAATGTAAGAATTGCTTTTTTCAAAATGTTATCTACACTAATTGGGAAGAGAAATAAAAAGCAATAACACAAAAAAGCAATGAATGCTTAGCATGTTTAAGCTTTATTTCAGTAAAATAAATTTTTAATAATTTAAAAGAAGGGGAAATTAAACTAATATAGGATGTAAAAATAACCAATAAAATATGAATGTTATGTTATTGATTTATGACAGATGATCATTCATTTTTCTATGAATGATTAATTGTTATAATTTTAAAGCACCATTGATTTTTCTAGTTTATCATATGGTGTAAGAGACAAGATATTTTTACTTAAGGAAGATATTATCTATTACAATTGTAGGGAGGAAGTTTAAAAGCCGATTTAATGTATATTAGTTATTAATTTAAAATGGGTAAGAGTTAAACAAAAGAATAAAAATAAAATGTCTATTTATATTTTACACTGACAAAATTATACCAATACAGAAGTAAAATAAAATAAAAAACTGTTAACTGTGACACTATAAAATCTTATTTTTTAAAACATCAATAAATTCATTTGTGTTTTAACAAGACTATAGTAGCATAGTTAACAGCCATTTATCATAATATCAAACACTTTTCTATTACAGAAAAAGTGAAACAAATTAGTTTTGTTAGTAACAATTGTAACAGAAATAGTGGTAAAATATTTTATTGTTCAAACTACTTAATTACCAATTGTCGCACTATCCGCTCCTCTCCTACTTCAATTATTACATTATAAACTCCCGCAGTGAATCGAGTCAAATCCAAAAGAATTGGATCTGCGGGTGTACGTCCGATCACCATATTCTTTACAAGAACGCCCTGATTATCAACTACCTGTAATCGCATTCTTTGATCCACAAAGTCTGATAGTTTAATAAAAACCTCATCGGTAGTTGGATTTGGGAATAGCAAAGTGTGATCCGCTACAACAGGTTCAGCTGCGGCGTGATCGATTAGACCAGCCAAGGGATTAGGTACAGAACCCGATATTTCGATGCGATAATCTTCGACCTCGCCCTGAGCTGGATTTTCACAAGAATCAACGTAAGCATCGCGCTGCATAGCGACGCGCATCCGCGTTGGTCCAGTACTTGCACTACTCGGTACGGTAATATTAGCAGAAACACCCGCTACAGTTGATTGAGGTGCGCCACCAGCATTGACAGCACTCAACACTTGTTCGCCACTATCCGCAAAATCACCATCACGATTCCAGTCAATCCAGACGCGGATATACTCGTCAAATTGTGTCCAACTATAAGTTGGTTTTACATTTAAAGTGTAAGTTCCACCTTGGTTGACATTAGCGATTTGAGTTAAAAAATTACCGTATAAATCTTTGCTTGACGTATTCGTCAAATTAGCAAAACTGACTTCGCCTATCCATTCTACCCACGGAGATGCACCACGTGAACCACAATAGCCAGTTGGCAAAGTACCACCTCCGCCGCCAGTAGAATATGAAACATTCAATGTATTAGAAGCTGTATTTTGATTACCAGCTGCATCTTGTACGCGATTGGCATTTATTCTAACGGTAACATTGCCTGTCGCCGTTGGTGTGACGCGAAAGGTATAATTACTGCCAGAACCTGCTAAGTTTGTAGTACTACCATTGGTAACAGCAATATCGTTTAAAGCAAAACCTGATACGTTTTCTGAGAAAGTGGCATTCACCGTGAATGCGCCAGTTACACTAGTATTGTTTGTACTGAGCTGAACCGTAGGTGGAGTTGTATCGCCACCACCTGTAGAATAAGTTACATTAAGCGAATTGGAAGCAGTATTTTGATTACCAGCTGCGTCTTGCACTCGATTGGCGTTAACCTGAATAGTTACTGCGCCTTCATTTGTAGGTGTAATTTGAAAGCTGTAATTACTACCCGAACCTGACAAAGCTGATTTGCTACCATTAGTAACTGCTACATCATTTAAAGCAAAACCTGATACGTTTTCTGAGAAAGTAGCATTCACCGTGAATGCGCCATTAACAGTTGTATTTGCAGTTGATAAGCTAACCGAAGGACGCGTGGTATCGGTTCCACCACCTCCACCATTGCAGCCCATTACTTCTAGTTCCGCAATTTGGATAAAACCAAAACCGTTGCGTTGTACGCGTACATAACGACCATCGCGGTCGATATTAACCGTAGTTGGACGACCTGCGTTGCCTGCTGTAAAATAATCGCTTACGCCGCTTTGATTCAAGACCGTATTTAGATTCGTAGAACTAAATGGCACATCCGAAACCAACACATAAAAGCCAGCTAGATGCGTCTGACAACAATCCGTCCGATTGTATAATTTAATCTCTTTAATTTCACTTACTTCTTCCAGATCAATTTCAACAAATTCATTCTGTCCCCAATTCGTACTTGCAATCGAATAGCCATTTGGTGCATACCAAATTCCACTTGTGTTCCCATCAACCGCATTTTCGGCAGGTGCAGGCGTTCCATTATACACGCTCGATAGCGTCGCAGGTTTATTCAAAGCAATATTAGTCGGATTGTTACAATCTCCGCCGCCGCCGCCGCCAGTTGTTACGGTGAAGGTGCGATTAACATTGGCCGCAGGATTGTACTGTGAATTCCCACCTTGACTAGCTCTAACAGTAACTGTTCCTGCCGTTCCATTCAATGTAATTTGGTTGCCTGAAATCGTCGCTGGCCCGCTGACAATACTAAAACTTACCGTTAAACCTGAACTTGCTGTGGCATTTATCGTAAATGGCACATCAGTCGTTTGCTTGTCAGGAATCGCTGAAAAGTTAATCGTCTGATCTTGCTGCGCAGGTGTAGAAACAGTAAAAATACGACTAACTGTAGATGCAGGATTGTACTGTGCATTCCCACCTTGGTTAGCACGTACGGTCACTGTTCCTGCTGTCCCATTTAAGGTAATTTGATTACCCGAAATCGTCGCTGGTCCACTGGCAATCGAAAACGCAACGGGCAGTCCTGAACTTGCGGTTGCATTAATCGTAAAAGGCGCATCTGTGGTCAGTTTATTCGATATGGAAGAAAAAGAAATCGTTTGGTCTTGTAAGGAAGTCGCAGGGTATAATGCCCAAGTCGGAACGATTTGCCGCGCCTGACTTACACTACTCCATTCTAATTGTGCCACAGCACCGCCAGCATTTTCATAATATTCCATTCGAAAAGGCACTTTTTCGCCTGCCTGAAGCGTAATTGTCCCCGTAGTCGTCGTGGGTGCTTGATCGACCCACTGGTTGATAATCTGCTGATTATCAATCCATAAGCGCACACCGTCATCAGCAGTCGCGTAAAATGTATAGGTCTGTGAATAGCCTGCTGAAATTTCTCCTTCCCAACGTACAGAATAAGTGTTTGCACCAATATTTGAAGCTGGCGAGCCTGTTCCCCACTGAAAATCAATGGTTGGATCAATACGCTCCAATACCTCACTGGAAAAGTTGAGGTTATTAAAATACGTTCCTGTAATGCCCGTGCCATTGCCAATTACTGGTGGCAAAGAACCACGTACTCTAAATGTACGCTCGATGGGCTGAGCAGGTCGAAAAGAGCCATTTCCAGGCTGGGTAGCAACGATGGTTACTACGCCTGGTTCGCCTGTCAAAGTCACTTGATTGCCAGACATCGTCGCGGGTCCAGAACGGACAAAAAAGATCACTGGTAAACCAGAACTTGCAGTAGCATTTAGGTTAAACGGATTATCGCCTACAATCCGATCAGCAAGCGCTGAAAAGTTAATCGTCTGATTGCTGCCCACACAGTTGGGAAAGATGTCTTTGGTGTAAACAGTCGCCAATCCTTGCGGATCGGTAACCGTCAAGGTAACGCGATACCAATAAGTCGCGCCGTCACAACCGACAGGTGATAATAAAGCGGTGCCAGTACGCGCATTGATCGGAGCTTCCGCATGAAAGTGATCGTTATGATAAAGTGCTACTTGCCATACGTGCGCTAATTGAGTAACGCCCGTCTGCGCATCAGATACATTCGCACTTAGATTCAAAGTCGTCGAATTTGAAATGCTAAAAGTATTCGTATTATTAATGCTCGTACTATTAATAACGGGCGGCGTATTATTTAAAGAAATATCAAATTCTTTGCTATTCGTTTGATTATTTGCATTAGTAACCGTCAACGTCACCGTAAAGGATTGAATATTGTTATTACTTGCGGTAAAAATATGCGTTGGGGTCGGCGAATTACTCGTCGTTCCATCACCAAAATTCCAATTGTAAGTCAAATCTGTTCCGCTGGGATCATATGAAATCGTGCCATCAAAAGTCACGGTTAATGGACTGCTACCAAAGCGATTTGTAATTTCTGCATCAGCTACTGGCGGAGGTGCTTGTCCTGTATAGCTGATTTGGCGAATTACATTGCTAGAATTCGCGCTATTCCCAGCCGCTCCACCTATGTAATACATGGAACCATTGATAGGATCTTCTGCAATAAAAACAATCCGATCCGCACCCGATTTAAAATTGCGTACTCGTGTTGGCTGATCATTGGCATCGAATACAATTTGCTTAATCCAATCTCCTCCGTAATCGGCGTGGAAATAGGAGTTTTGCCACTGCGATGGAAAATCATCGCTACTGTACCAAGTGCCACCAATGGAGCAATTGCCACCAAAACTAGGTCCAGGAACGGAAGTTGAACCGATATTTACAATCGAACCATTACGATAAGCACGTGCTGCCCCGTTTCGCCAATCAATTTTTGGTAGAACGTGATTCGTCGGCGCATAACTGTTATTATTATAACCAGGTTGAGCAGTCATTCCTTCAAAACGTGGCCAGCCAAAATTTTGCCCACCTGTCGTCATTACACTCAACTCCTCCCGCGTACTCCAACCTACATCACCGATATAAAACACACCAGGATCGCCATCTTCTACGACATGACTACCCGTTTCGGGACGTTTGGTAAATCGACAGGGATTACGCAAACCTCGCGCCCAAACTTTAGATTGAATCGAACCTGGGTTATTGCTTTGATAAAAAGGATTGCTGGGATAGCCATTCCCGTTTTCTGGATTGATCCGGACAATTTTTCCCGCAAGGGAGTTTAATAATTGCGAACGATACGCGCCAATATTGTGATTGGCAGGAATAATTCCATCTGCGATTGCTTGGGCATAATAAGTTTCAGAAGCCGAACCTTCATCGCGAGAACTATAACTTGCTCCGTCCCCAAAACTCCCCAGCAATGTTCCATCCGTTCCAAAAACAAGCGAACCCGTACCATGTGATTGATGCAGATTTGGGAAACCATTAGAAGGCGTTGTACCTAAAAGTACTTGTCGAGAATTATAGTTGGTTTGCGTAAAATTGGAACTAGCAGTTGCGGTATAGCGCGTGATTCGTCCAATTGTTGCATCAAAATATTCATCTACATTTGGATCGTAATTAGCCGTTCCAAAGTTGAATAAGTGATGGCGATCGACGAGGTAAAGTAAGTAAAAACGTCCATTGGAAAGAAAATTAGGATCGAGTGCAAAACCTAAAAGTCCGAAATCCCGCCAGTTTCCCACTTCTTCACTAATATCAATCAGCGGTTGAGGCAGTCGCACCCCATTTTCGACTATCCATACTTTTCCACCCTTTTCCCAGACGTACATACGCCCGTTCTCATCGAAGGTCAAACCGACGGCTTGCGAAAAACCTGATAGGTAAGTTTGATCGATAAATCCATTGGGCTGAGCAATAGAAATATTGAAACTAAATAGAGCAATAAAAAAAAGCAATACCATTTTAGTAATAGCTGGGCGGACATAATTTTGTCGCTGCACCTCAGGGGATGTTTTGTTCATCGTCGTTGTTTTTTAAAAAGACAAATAGTTGTTTAGACCATCGTTGAGAACGATGGTAATCGAATTAGTATCAATAAGGTAAGTGAGTAAAAATGAAACGAAAGGAGATTCGTTAAACGGGAGGTGATTTAAGAATTGTCGAAATAATTAATGAAACCTTGAGATTTAGAATTGACAATTTTTTCTATAATTTTTCAAATAATAAAAAAAATACTCATTTCTAAATCGTTTCATTAATTATTTCGACATTGATTATTTCAAAGGTAAGGATAATTCGTTGAATATGAAGTAGAAACGTAGCAAAGTGGAGATAATACGTATAAATGCGTAGGTGAAATTAGTTGTTTGGATATAGTTGAAAAATAGTCAGCAGTGGAGATTTATAAAGACATTTAGCTGCTAATAATATTTTCGTATATTGTTGAAAATTTCAATATCACAATATGTTTATATCAAACTTAAACAATTGGTATTCAAATACTTATACAAAAATAGATTCACTAGTTTTATGCTAAATTTTCGTTTTTTTATACTAATAATAATGCTATTTGTTCTTGTTGATTCACAAGCAAGTACAGTCATCGATTTAAAAATCAATAACGGAAGCAATACCCAAGTGCAAGTGTATGAACCGGTGGACGGCAAATTCACTCAAATCAATTCGTACTATGTTGATACGGATATGAATGGTAAATTAACGATAGCGCCCGACTTAAAGAAAGCAGGTTTTGTTTATATTTTTCTACCATATTTGTCGCAAGATCAATGGACAGGTTTACAGCTTTACGTCGAACCCAATGGCTACCTACAAGTTGCTTTTGATCGCTCAAATCCATTTCAAACGATACAATTTAATGGTGAGACCACTTCTGAGAATCGTTTTTTGCAAACCTTAAAACGCAGTGCGCCCTTTCTAAGTGACAATAGTCCAATTTTACAAGAACTATCGCCAGTCAATCAACCCGATTTATTAGAACAACAATTACTTGCAAAGCGGCGTGCAGATCAAGTGAGACTGGATAATTTTATGAGTACCAATGCGGTTTCTAGTGTTTTTACTAACGCTATTCGTGAAGATATTCATTATTATTACACCTACCTTTTTCAGCAGCTTTGGCGACGCGCGCGCAATTTAGATAACTACACTTTTGTTTCTCTAAAGTGGGAAAACTTGATGCAGAAATTGATGAGTGAACGCGCAATTTCTAACGACTTGGCGCTGAGTTCTTTTTGGTATCATCAGTTCTTACCTGCTTATTATCAAGAATATTTGCCGCTCCTACGCGCAGAACAATTACAGACTCGTTATTACCAAATTTCGGATCGGTTGAAACGAACGGAAGCCATAATGGGTGATTATTTCCGCGCAGAAACACGCGAATACGCAATGGCAGATTTTCTTTTTCAGGAAACATTTAACAGCGAATTATCACCTAATTTATCCAAAGTCTATTTAAGTATGCGGGAGACTTATCCGCAGTCGCCTACTTTACCGCATTTGCAAAAAGTGATGAAAAACATCATGCAACATCAAGGGCAAAGCGAATCGCAGCAGATAATTTTCATGGATGAAAGTATCCAAACGGGTAGCCTGAAAAATCTGCTCAATCAGTTTCCTAACCAATTGGTTTACATCGATGTATGGGCAAGTTGGTGTGGCCCCTGCAAAGAACAATTTAAATACAATGCCGACTTTGCGCGCTATGCTAACGGACGTGATATTGTCAAATTATATATCTCCATGGACGATGCCGACCGTGGTCAAACCGTCCGCGAAAGCATCGAACAGTTTGATTTATACGGTCACCATGTACATGCTCGCGGGCAGTTGGAAGAGGAAGTAAAACGTGTCTTTGGCGTATTGGGACTCATTGTTTTACCGACTTATGCGATTAGTAAAAACGGTGAGATTTTTGAGAAAAAAGCAAAAGGACCAAGCGCGAAAGAAGCATTGTATCAGCAGTTGGAAACGTATTTGTATCGGTAGTTGACGGTGGACGGCAGACGGTTGAAGGTGGACGGATTAAATTTGTATATTTTGTTTTATTCTATTTTCTATAAAAATAGGTTTTAATACAAATTTAATCACTCTTTGCTCTCTGCTTAACTTTTTTCTACAGAAAAAATGCTCCACGATCTTTACATATGCTCTGTGCGTGTTAGTAGAGAAAAAACTCCGCGCCTCCGCGAACTCCGCATTTAGTCAAAAAGTATGATGTTCTCTAATTTCTAAAATCTAACCTCTTCTCATGAAAATCGCCATCGTACAAATTGATTCCTGCGCAGGAGATATTCCCAAAAATATCGAGAAGCACCTCGCTTTCGCTAAAAAAGCGGCGGAGATGGATGCGGATCTGGTGGTATTCCCCGAATTGTCCATTACGGGTTATGAGCCAACTGTTGCAGCAGATTTAGCCACTGAGCCTAGCGATCCAATATTCACTCCATTTCAGCAATTCGCCAATGAAAAAGAAGTTATCATTGTAATTGGGATGCCATTAAAAACAGCGGAAAAACCACAAATAGGTTTAGGTATTTTTCGTCCATCTTCTCCTCCAGCGGCTTACGCCAAAATGCTACTCGATCCCGATGAATTGCCTTACTTTTCGGCAGGCAATCAGCCAATGATTATTGAACATAAAAATCAGCGTATCGCTTTAGCTATTTGTTATGAATCGCAGCAAGAATCGCATCTTTGTCAATTATTGGAACTGCAACCGACCGCTTATTTAGCGAGTGTGGCACTGCCTAAACGAGGTGTAGAAAAATCACATCGGCATTATGCAGCTATGGCAGCAAAATATAAGATTCCAATTTTGATGAGTGACAATATCGGGCAACACGATGTGTATGATTGTGGCGGATGTTCGGGCGTTTGGGATCAGCGAGGAGAACTAAAAATGGCGTTGGATGGAGAAAGTGAAGGCGGGATTATTTATGATTTAGAAACGGGTAACGCAAAAGTAATTTGACTTATAAAATTTTCACAGACAGGAATGTCTATGCTCCAAGAATATGACTTTCAAAAATAAAACCGTTTGGATTACGGGCGCATCATCGGGAATTGGCGCAGCTTTAGCCATTGAATTTGCACAAGCTGGAGCAAATGTAGTGCTGTCAGGTCGGCGCATGGAAGCATTGCAAGCGGTTGCAGATCGTTGTAATACAGCGGTAAAAACGTGGATTGAACCACTTGATGTAACTGAACAAAGTAGGATTCCGATTTTGGCGCAAGCCAACATCGAAAAAACGGGCGGGATTGATATTATGGTGAATAATGCGAGAA
>JBGCES010000697.1:0-1722 GCA_045106545.1 Saprospiraceae bacterium | reverse complement strand
GTAAAAAGTTTAGCAGCGAATTCCACGCGTTGTTAAAAAATAAAAAATCACGATAACACATGAAAATTATCATCATAGAAGATGAAGCGGATTTAATGAATCTAATCCTACGCTACTTAAAAAAAGAAGGGTATGTATGTGAAGTAGCAACTACCTTTCGGGAAGGCTTGCAGAAGATAAATAACTACGATTATGACTGTGCGATCATCGACCTCAATTTACCAGGGGGCGATGGCTTAAAACTGGTATCTATTCTGCGGGCTGAAAGTACCGAAATGGGTATCCTGATTACCTCCGCCCGCGAACCCATCAACGACCGAGTCACGGGGCTAGACAGCGGTGCTGATGACTACCTCACCAAACCCTTTAATCTTTCGGAACTCAACGCCCGTATCAAAGCCGTCATGCGTCGCAAGACGGGTCACTTTAGCAAAGAATTGAACTTTGGTACGTTGATCATCCATTTGGATGAACATCAGGTAACTGCCAACGGACAGCCGATAAAGTTGACCAAGAAAGAGTACCATATTCTATTATTTTTGGCGCGTAACAAAAACCGCGTGGTGACTAAAGGGAGCATTGCCGAACATTTGTGGGGAGACTACATGGACGATGCCCCTTCCTACGATTTTATTTATGCACACGTCAAGAACCTACGTAAAAAACTAACCGATAATGACTGTGGCGATTTTTTAAAAAACGTTTACGGCATCGGTTATAAATTTCAAACGGGATGACCTTTATGAAACCTTATTATTTGTTGCCAATCTTTGGCGCGCTGCTCGTCGCGAGTGCACTTACTAGCTGGTGGTGTCCGCCTGCTTTGTATAGCAAAGTAGCTACTATTGTAACAGTAACCTTACTGTTTGCTGTTGTCGGTAGCTATCTGATCTATCAGCGTTACCTACAAATCATCTATCAGCAAATCCAGCAAACGATACAGACGCTTGAAGACTTCGATCTGGATGCACCCGTCAATGTGACTTTTCAGCCATCACCCTTTCCTATATTTAAGGATCTCAATCAATATCTCGCCGAACTCATCGACCGTATCCGTTCCGATCACCAAGCGAATAAACAGTTTACCCAGCACGCTTCGCATGAACTCCAAACACCACTAGCAATCATTAAGGGAAATGTGGAAATCTTGCTGCTATCCCCTCACCTTCAACAAAAAGAATTTGAATCATTAGCCATAGTACTGCAAAATACCAACCGCCTTGCCAAGCTCAACGGTGCGCTGATCCTACTCTCCAAAATTGAACACCAACATTTCAGCAATACGGAAACAGTTAACTTCGCGGAACTAACCGACGAGATACTAGAAAATTTCCGTGACCTGATTCACCTACGCGAAATTACCATCCACAAAGACTATCAGCAGCCGTGGATCATGGAGATGAGCCCAGCCCTCGCCGAAATCCTAATTGCTAATCTGCTGCAAAACGCGATTCGCCACAACAATCAGGGCGGCTCGATCAATATCTGTATTCATTCCACTTGGCTAGAATTCAACAATACAGGTAAAATACTGACTATCGATCCTCAACAGTTATTCCAACGCTTTCAACGCATCTCCGATACCGAAGAAAGCCTCGGACTGGGTCTGTCCATTATCCAACGCATCTGTGAACGCTACCAACTAGACGTTGCTTATACACACCAAACGGGTTTGCATAGGCTGGTGGTACAGCAGGCGTACCAATAACATTTAGGGAGGAG
>JBGCES010000696.1:0-4477 GCA_045106545.1 Saprospiraceae bacterium | reverse complement strand
GTTCAAGGTTTACGATTTTTTAATTCCTAGGGAAAATTCAGATTCATTTTTCTACTTTTTAGAAATAAATCTGTAATCGCTTGTCTCAAGTCACAACTTTATGTCTTTTTAAGAATCACAACTTTCAGTCGCAAGACAATTGAAAAAAAAGTAACCAAAAATTCTAGTATTGTAAACTCGCTCCGCTCAAACAATACAATACCTGCATCCCGCCGAGTAGGTGCTTAGCCCTTTAGAGTTAACTGCTTGGCATATAACAAACCGTTAACAAGATGGCAATATTTATACAGCTACCTGATCCTTAAACAATTACACGCTTTTTTTATTCTAACCAACTTTAAATAAAAACGATGTCAAACCTTACTACTTCCACCTCCACCGTTTCGATGGGGCAAAAAATTGCCTTTGGTCTGGGCATGTTAGCCAATCAAATGTTTCCAGCGGCGCTGGGTATTTTTATGGTCGTATTGGTACAAGACCTTGGGTTTTCGCCCGTGATGTGGGGTATCATTTATTTTGCTCCGCGCATCTTTGACGCGATTACCGACCCGATTATGGGTTTCATCTCAGATAATACGCGTTCACGTTGGGGTCGGCGACGACAGTATGTGTTTATTGGCGCATTAATCATGGGTATTTCATACGTTTTTATGTGGCAATTATATCCAGAAAATGGTTTAGATTACAACTTTGCCTACTTCATGGTTTGGTCCTTTATTTTCTATTTTGGAATCACCATTTTTGGAGTGCCTTACGTCGCGATGGGTTACGAAATGAGTGACGACTTTCACGAGCGCACCCAGATTATGGCGATTGCGCAATTTATCGGTCAGTGGGCATGGGTGATTGCGCCTTGGTTTTGGGTAATTTTGTACGATCCGAGTTGGTTTCCAAGTGCAGATGCTGGTACGCGCGAAACTTCGCTATGGGTAGCTGGAGTTTGTACTTTATTAGCAATGGTACCCGCGATTTTTATCAAAAGTGAATCTACGGTAGATGACGAAAGCCTTGTTCCAATCAACCGTAATAATATTTCCAATAGTCTAAAAGAAATCTTCCGCGGATTTAAAGAAGCATTTAGTATTAAGCCGTTTAGAAAATTGTGTATTGCTACTTTTTTAATCTTCAATTCCTTTAATACGATTGCTGCTTTCTCCTTTTTTATCATCGTTTATTATTTATTTAATGGTGATGCTGGAGCGGCAGGATATTGGCCTACTTTACACGGCAGTGTCGGTGCGCTGGTGACTACGTTTTTTGTAATTCCAATCATCGCTAGAGTTTCTAAAACCTTAGGTAAAAAGAAAACCTTTTTACTTTCTCAGGCTATCTCTATTATCGGTTATATTCTTTTCTGGTTTTTATTTGTACCGGGCAAACCCTATTTATTTTTAATTGCACTCCCCTTCTTTTCGTTCGGAATTGGCGGATTGTTTACGCTGATGATGTCCATGACGGCGGATGTTTGTGACCTGGATGAATTAAATACAGGAAAGCGTCGCGAAGGGATATTTGGTGCGATTTACTGGTGGATGGTTAAGTTTGGATTTGCGATTGCTGGCTTATTGAGTGGATTGATTATGGCGTTTGTAAACTTTACCCCCGATGCAGCTTCGCAACCTGAAGGCGCGATTTTTGGCTTGCGTCTATTTTATACTTGCTTCCCGATTGTCGGAACGTTGATCGCTATTTACGTGATGTGGGATTATGATATTTCAGAGGAGCGGGCGAACGAAATTCGGGCAGAATTGACGGCGCGTAAAGATGAGGCAGAAAGTAAGACCGTAGTGGCTTGAAAATAGTTTGGTGGTGATTGTTTGTAAGGTCTGCAACGACAGATAGTCTTTTTGGCATTAATGATTATTCTTTATTAAAAAACTTGTGCAGTTTTTTATAAAACAGGATATTGGTGTATGGAAATAAAAAGCAGCCTTTTCGACTTTTCGGAAAGGCTGCTAACATTTACTCAATATTTAAAACGTATCAAAACAGATAATTTTTTGGGTAAAATAGCAATGTTGCTATCCTTATCTTTATTCATTAGCCTACGTATTCACGATTTGCGAAGGAGCATTTGTTTTGGAGACGGCTAAAGAATAGATAACTAAACCGAAACCAATCTTATTTATTGCATCACCAATGTTGTAAGCAATATCTAAAAAGGTTACAGATAGTACACCGTCTAACCAACCACCAGGGATAGTCATATAACCAATTGGATAAATTGCCCAGCCCGCTACGATAAACCAACTCAAGGCAGTAAATGCTTTTTGTAAACGTGGATCGGCAGATTTCTGCGCCAATTTTTTCGCTGAACCCATCCATACTTCATAAACAATACCTAGGTAACCGATTGTAGAAATGAAGCCCCACATAACGCTCTGCTCGCGGAATATTGTTTCACCTAGGTATCCAGCTACTAGCATCCAAACAGAGTAGAAAATCATCTTCCACAGTAAGCTAACTTTTGCACCAAACGCTTTCAGAATAAGATAAAATTCTACACACATCAAAGGTACAGTCAAAATCCAGTCAATGTAACGGAATTCAGTTGGTGAAGTACCGTTCGCTGCCCAGAAATCACGCATATAGAAATAGTGTACTGCAGCGATAAAAGTGATCAATCCTGCAATAAGCATTGAATCCCGCCATTTTCCTTCTACGTTCCAATATTGCATAAAAAAGAAAACGGTTGCTGCCATCATCGCCATTGAACCGATGAAAAAAGTAAATCCAACGTAGTCACCTGACTGCAGGGTGGCTAGGAAGACTGGTTGTAGTTGTGTCAAAAATTCCATAATAATAAAATAATTAGAGTTTATAATGATGATTTTAAATTGTTACATTATTGATATAATTACTGTGCTTGCCAAACCTGTTCTACTCCTCCTTGCTGTGTTTTTTCATGCACATTTTGCTGATTTGCTTTAGAATTTTCTAAAAAGGCATCCATCAAAATGCTATGTGGTAAGGTCACGATTGAAATCAACATAAAAAACTGACCGATCCAAGCGTCGGAAAGCAGTGGTGCTGATGTCCACCAGCTAAAGCCAACAAGGCTTAACAATGCCAAGAAGAAAAAAGGTATGATTTGCTGAATGTAAGTACGTAGGGTATATGCTGGTTGATAAGTAGAAAACTGTTGGTACTGATCCCGCATCGAATCGTAAGAATGCCAAAACACAAAATAAGTAGCAAAGCCAACTAACAGTGGTGTAGCACTAAAAAGAAAGAGCAAGACTAGTAATACAAAATTTTCCCAAATTAAATCAGCAACCGTCAGGCGATCAAAAAGGAATAAAACCAATGTACTTAGGGTGATAAATAGGGCTAGTCCAATAGGTATAAATAACTGATAATGAGAAGGTAAGTAAAGATCTAAACCAGTTAAGGAAGCAACAATAGGTTGGGTTTCTGGGTAGTTCCAAAGTAAAGGAGTGAACAAAGCGAAAGCCCCCCAACTACTGTATAGCAACAGCCGAACCGCAGTAGGCAACTGGATATAATACAATTGCGACTGTCCAAAATGATAAACCGAAATCGCTAAGAATATCATTAGTGCCAAACTCGGTAAAATCATCCAACCAACAATCAATAACCCCATCAATAGTAAATATCGACTCGCAAAGCGATACATCCACCCTTCATTAAAGTCTTTCCTTACATAGCCAAATAACAAATGATCCGTCGCGCCATGCGGTACACCACATAAGACGATTAACAGCATAGCTACCCAACCACCATGCTGGACTACCAGCTGTGGAAAGAGCATACTGAACAGTGTTATCATCACTGTAACTATGATTAACCAACCTTTCAGATTGAAACTCGACATACGAAATTATTTACTCAACCAGCACGTAGCTGTCTGAATGATATAAATTGATCGTTGATGTAAAAGAAGCAAGCGTGACCAACTAACAATCAACTAGAATAATTGAAAAATTAGCAAGCGCGAGCTGCCCTATATTTTATGTAAATGACTGATGGATAAATGAAAAGGATAAACGAAATACAATTGAGTATTCATGGTCTATATCAGAATGATATGTCATTCAAGCGGAGTAAATGCTATTTTTGTTTTGATACGATGGTTTAACAGCAGTACTTTCAAAATGTTTTGAAAGTTTTAAATAAAAAATCAAAATTTTAATTCCTCAATATATAATCAATTGATTTTCAGAATATTAATTTTTGGATTTACTTGTAAAAGATTATTAATGAAGTGTGTTTTATCGGACGGGGTAAGAAAGATGGTGTAACCCATTCCGTAATTGACTTTGATACCATTTAGATTTAAAGCAGGGCGGTTTCCAGCGGCGGGATAATCGCTGTCCGTAATCGAAGCAATCGTATGGATATTGATTTTCTGTTGAAACAAGCCCATTTTGCACCACAGCGTTTCGCCGTCGATACGGTATTTGCTGTCGTAGTAGGTTTTGAATAATAGGAAATAGAGTACTGCGAATAACGCCAG